>JAFGOC010000015.1 GCA_016926705.1 Dehalococcoidales bacterium
GTGCAGATACAGAGTTTAAGCCAGGACGTTACCCGCAACGAGGAAAGGTGTACCCATTGCGGCGCCTGCGTTACCGTCTGCCCCACCGGCGCTTTCAAGGTCGACCCCGGGACCAGAATGGTGATATTCGAGGACGATAAATGCATCGCCTGCGGGCTGTGCATCCCCGCCTGCCCTCCCCGCGCCATGGAAGTGCATTTTTAATCGATGAAAAAAGAAGGCTTTCAGCCTAAATTATACCGGCACTGGGTGGAGGGGAAGGACCTCGCGGAATTTACGGTAACACTTAAGGAGACCGATTTATATATCAGGGCCGCCTCCGACCTGCAGAGAAAAACCCGCCGCATTACGCTTAAATACCGTCAGCAACTGGAAGAATACATCGCGCAGCATCCCGAATTTGCTCAATCTCTCAAGCCGCTCCCCGCCCCTGCTAAAGCCCCGCGTATCGTGCTGGATATGATAGGTGCGGGGCAAAAGGCCGGCGTGGGGCCGATGGCGGCGGTGGCCGGCGCTGTGGCCGAATACGTCGGTAAAGAGCTGCTGGAATTTTCTCCGGAAATAATCGTGGAGAACGGCGGGGATATTTTTCTTAAAATCAAGCGTAATAGGGTCATCGGTATTTACGCCGGAAACTCACCGCTGACGGGGCAACTTGGACTTGAAATAAAACCGCGGGACACGCCTATGGGAATTTGCACCTCGTCGGGGACGGTGGGACATTCCTTGAGCTACGGCAAGGCGGACGCCGTGGTTGTAACAGCTGCTTCGGCGGTCCTCGCCGATGCCGCGGCAACGTCTATCTGTAATCAGGTAAAGACCGCCGACGATATCAATGAGGCAATCGACCACGGGTGCAATATCGGGGGATTGAAGGGCATCGTGATTATCTTCGGGAAAAATATCGGCGTCTGGGGCGAGTTAAAGCTCTGCGAGACGTCGGTATAAAGCCTATTGCGTTATTTTCAATTCCAGCGTGCGCATCTCTCCAGTCACGCCCTTAAGGTTGGCGACCATGCCCGCCAGCGTGTTGCGTATAATCTGCACCGGGAAATAGCTCAAAGGCACTTCGGTGCCGTTAAGAGTTATCTCGACCTGTCCGTCGCCGTCAACAATGAGTTCCATGCCCTTTATCGTCCCGGTGTTTTTTAGACTGCCAAGAATTCCGGCGGTAACATGATAAACATATCCCTCGACGAAGTTGTCCAGTTCGATAGGATTGTCATTAACGCTAAGGCTGACTTTACGCGGCATGAATTATCGCTCCTCCCCCGGTAATGCTTTCGGATATTCCAAGTATAGCATAGTGGCAGTTCCGTCAGCTATGTCTGTACCTGCCCTGTTTATAGAAAAACGGGAAGTTTTTATATTTTAACGCGGCTGATGCGGTAAAGTGCGAGCCCTGCCCCGCCTGCAGCCAGACCTATAATTAGCATGAAAACGCCGTTAGCTATGGTTACCTGGATAAGCCCGAAGGCGGTAACCGCCATATATAGATAGTTCTCGAGGTTCATTGCCTGGGCGTACGTCAGGTGGGTGGCATTCGTGGAATCGAACCGGCCGCCTGCCAGCAGGTCCTGATACGTGGGGGCGATAGCCCGCCGGTGCTCGGCAATCGTGTCCGCAGCCTTCTGGGCGTCTTCCGAGTTATTGATAGGAGTGTAGTCGCCGGGATTATTCGGGTCCAGCGCTAATGATACTTTCTCGACATTCATACGCTCGACGATCAGATTGTTTTTAGCGATACCTTGACTTATGAATACCCCTCCTACCACTATGGCAACTACTCCCGCAGCCATTATTAACATTCCCAGGATACGAACAATATTCATATCAGCCCTCCCTCATATTCTTACTCAAATAGTAGAATATGGACTTTGTATTGTATGTGATGTTTATCACAGGTTTTTCAGGAAAAATGTGAAATATTATGAGTATAAGATGTTCTACTTGAGGAGGTAGAGTAATGTGGTATATGCATGATGTAAGTGGTTGGTGGATGGTCGTCGGGGGTATAGGTATGCTGATATTCTGGGGCGGACTTGCTGCCTTGATAATATGGGGTATAAAAAAGTTTTCCCGGCACGATAGCAGAAGTCAAAGTCCTTTGGATATCGCCCGCGAGCGTTATTCCCGGGGAGAGATATCCAAGGAAGAGTTTGACCAGATAAAAAAGGATTTGTAGGCTGAATAAAATAGATGTGATATACTGCTGGTGACGGTTTTTTATCAAGAAATCAAGTGACGAATGTAACGATTGTCACAGACTTAAGTATGTATTATGCAATAAAATAAACCATCTATCCTGCTGACCTTGACAGCGAGCATAGTTCATTTTATTATTCATTTGCCATATATACGTAAAGAATAGCAAACCGGGAGGTAGATTATGCCTGATGAACAGCAAGCAACACTGAAAGCGCTGGAGACCGCCCTTCAGATGGAAATCGACGGCAAGGAATTTTACCTTAAAGCCAGCGAGGCCAGTAAAAACAAGCTGGGTAAAGACCTGCTTAAGAAGCTGTCTGCGGAGGAAGATATTCACCGTACCGTGTTCCAGGGTATCTATGATAACATCAAAGCTAAAAGGGGCTGGCCGGATTTGAAATACCGCAGCGATGGCGGGCAGTCGCTCCGAACGGTATTTGCCGTGGCGCTGGAAAACATGAAATCGCATACCCCGGCCCTTAAAGAAGAGCTGGACGCCGTGAAGACTGGCATGGACCTGGAAAACAAGACACTGGACTTTTATAATGCCCGCAGCAAAAAGGCCACCCTCGAGGCGGAAAAACAGCTTTATGAGCAGCTGGCCATGCAGGAAAGCGAGCATCACCGCGTGCTGCTGGACTACTATGAGTTTCTCAAGAACCCGGCCGGCTGGTACGTGCAGAAAGAGCACACTTCCGTCGACGGTGGCTAGAAAAATCCTATCTTATGCCAGAGGTGTAAACTATGCTTAATATCAAGGACCTATCTGTGGCGGTCGAGGGCAAGCAAATCATCCACGATATCAACATGACCATACAGACCGGCGAAACGCATGTCCTCTTCGGGCCCAACGGGGCGGGCAAGAGCACGTTGCTGATGGCTATCATGGGTTTCCCCAAGTACAAAGTGACCAAGGGTAGTATCAGTTTCAAGGGCAAAGATATTACCGGTTTAAGCGTGGACGAGAGGGCGCGCCTGGGTATCGGCATGTCTTTCCAGCGTCCTCCGGTGGTGCGTGGCGTAACGACCCGTGTTATGGTGTCGGCTTGTCTTAAAGGCCGTAAGGACGGAGATACAATCGAGAAGTTGGCCGCGAGGGCCGACCTTCAGGACTTTCTGGAAAGGGACATCAACTACGGGTTCTCTGGCGGCGAGATAAAGCGCTCCGAACTGATGCAGCTGATGGCGCAGCGTCCCGAGCTTACGTTGCTGGACGAACCGGAATCGGGGGTGGACCTGGTTAATATCGCCCTCATCGGCGAACTGATGAACGACTTGCTGGAAAAGAACTGCCCTATCGCCGAGCGGCGCTGCATGGGGCTTATTATCACGCACACCGGGCATATACTGGACTACGTTAACGCCCGGACGGGCTATGTAATGTGCGACGGGACCATCGGTTGCGTCGGTGACCCTCATGAAATGCTGGCTACCATCAGGGAGAAAGGCTATAACGAGTGTATTAAATGTTACCTTGGGAGGATTCCTTTACATGAGTAAAATTAAGACCTCCAGGACATATGATGATAAAGCTAAAGCGGCTTTAAATAAAGCTGCTGCCTATGGCGAAGATATCAATCTGGATAATTATGTAAATCCCGCAGAAAAGCTCCCTTACCAGGAAGACCCCTCCAAGCTTGCCGCGAAAACGAAAAAAGACATGCTGGGGGCAGGCATAATCCTTGACGACCCCGGCCTGCGGTCTGGTACGTATTTGCAGATGGATAGCACCCCGGTGCATTTTTCTGCCAGGCAAGAAGGCATCGAGGTCATGGCGTTGAGCCAGGCGATAGAGAAGCACGATTGGCTGACCGATTATCTCTGGAAGGCCGTCCCCATTGATAGCGATAAATACACTGCCAACGTGGAACTGAGTGATAATGACGGCTACTTTATCCGTGCCCTGGCGGGTCATAAAACTGTTTATCCGGTGCAGGCTTGCCTTTATATGGCGCAGGCTAAAGCCGTGCAGAACGTGCATAACATCATCATCGCCGAGGAAGGCTCGGAGCTGCACATCATCACCGGCTGCGCCACGGCTTCCCCCAACGAGCCTGGTCTGCATATTGGGGTCTCGGAGTTTTTCATTAAAAAAGGCGCTAAAGTAACCTTCACGATGATTCACAACTGGAACCCGGAGATTGCGGTGCGTCCCCGCACTGTCACCATCGTCGAAGAAGGTGGGCTGTTCTTAAGCAATTATGTACTGATGAAGCCGGTACACTCGCTGCAGATGTACCCTACCGCCCGGTGTGAGGGTAAAGGAGCTACGGTAAGATACAACAGCATCCTGACGGCCGGCAAAGGCACCAATCTGGATGTTGGCTCGAGGGTGCTTCTCAACGCGGAAAATGCACGGACGGAGGTTATCTCCCGCGCCATTACCACCGGCGGGAATATCGTGGCGCGCGGCTATATTGAGGGCAATGCTAAGGACGTTAAGGGACACCTGGAGTGCCGTGGCCTTATACTGGGTGAAAAAGGCATCATTCACGCCATTCCGGAGCTGAAAGGCGACCTTGCCGGCATCGACCTCTCCCATGAGGCGGCGGTGGGCAAGATTGCCGAGGAAGAGGTAGAATACCTGATGGCAAGGGGCTTGACTCGTGATGAAGCCACGGCGGCTATCGTCCGGGGGTTCCTGCGAGTGGACATCGAGGGACTGCCGCCCATGTTGAGCGCCGAACTGCAAAAAGCCGTTGCCGCAAGTGAAAAGGACTTGATGTAAATCGGGAGGCGGGTAAATGAATCTAAACACGCTCCATAAGCTAAGCTACGGCATGTATATCGTCGGCTCGTATAGAGGCGATAAGCTGAACGGGCAGATTGCTAATACCGTCTTCCAGATTACCTCCGAGCCGCCGACGGTTGCCGTAAGCATCAA
>JAFGOC010000125.1 GCA_016926705.1 Dehalococcoidales bacterium
CAAGGCTACAAGCGCGAGGCAACTTTAGAAGGAATATCGGTGAAATTGCCGGTTATCGAGGTTTACCCGACGGCGGCAGGCGGCGGTTCAATAGCCAGACCCATGAACGGACGGAAGATAAAGGTGGGACCGGATAGTGCCGGGGCTATGCCCGGCCCGGCTTGTTATGGGCTGGGGGGCAAGGAAGCCACCTCCACTGATGCCTGTGTTGTTCTGGGCTATATCGACCCAGACTATTTCCTGGGCGGCAAGCGAAAGCTGGATGCAGGCCTCGCGAGAGAAGCTATCACAGAACAGCTGGTCAAACCGCTAGGTATTTCCGCAGAGGAGTGCAGCTGGCTTATCACGGAAGACATGGAGAATATCTGTGCCGAGGATATCGGAAATCTGATAAAAGCGGGAGGCTATAACCCGGGTGACTTCGCCCTCTTTTCTTTCGGGGGGGCCGGGAGTATTTACTGCTGCGGGATTGCCGATAAAGTGGGCATTCCCAGAATATACTGCTTCCGCTTCAGTTCTGTATTCAGCGCCTTCGGTTCTTCATGTGCCGATGTCCTCCATACTTATGAGTCTCTGGTAAAATTTGCCCTTAAGCGTAACGGTAATAAATCGCAAATACAGGAGTTCAACACTATAGTTAAAGGACTTATGAACTCGGTTTTAAGAGACATGAGAGGAGAGGGATTCACGCCGGAAAAGGTGTCTTTTTCCCTCGAGCTGGAAGTAGCTTCTGGAGATATAGCTTCGGTGTTCGAATCGCCTGTAACTCTGCCTGAAGGCAAGGAGGACATCGAAAAGATTCTCGATGCTTTTGCCAGGCAGAGTGATTCCGGCAGTGTCGATGAACTGGCAATAAGCCTTTTAAGGTTACGGGCAAGTAGCCCCACCACGCACCCGGAACTTGCCACCTATAATTTCGCGGGGAAAAGCCCGGAGAAAGCTTTGAAGGGACACCGCGAGGTCTACTGGAAGGACGGCTTTACACAAACGTCTATATATGGGCAAATGAAGCTCGGATGCGGTAATGTTGTCATGGGGCCGTCTATTATTGAGAACGATGACACAACGATACTGATTCCCCGGGGCAAGAAATATACTGTCGATAATCTACTGAACGGCGTCATAGAACCGGCCTGAAAAGGAGGCACCCATGGGTATCAAGAGACAGATAACTGAATATCTGGACATCGATCTGGAAAAAGAACTCTGGTGCTGTAATCGCTGCGGACATGAGCTTATCTCCGCCAGAGAAAATTATAAAAAAGGGTGCCTGGTTTACATCAGAAAAGACCTGAACACAATCTATAACTCGCCGCTAACTGGTCCCTTTACCTTCGCACCGGACCCTACCTGGGCTATGTTGTTGGAGTTTTACTGCCCCGGTTGCGGTATTATGGTGGAAAATGAATTGTTGCCTCCGGGCCACCCGGTTACACACGACATCGAATTGGATATCGATAAACTAAAGGAAAAGCATTTGTCATCCGGCGCGGATAAGCAGGCTAAGAAATAAGGAATGAGGCAGGTATCTCCATGAAAATCTCTCTCGACGTTGATATCGGCGGAACATTTACCGACCTTTTTTTGAGTTATGATGGTAAAAATATTTTTACCAAAACACCAACGACCGGCTATAACCTCTCGGTTGGTTTCATGCGGGCGGTAAAAGATGCCGCGGCACTGCTTGGTATTTCCGTCAAGGAGTTATTGGGCAGCACCGAGGTCGTTCGTTATTCGACGACTATAGCCATGAACACGCTGCTTCAGAGAACCGGCCCCAGACTGGCGTTGATTACTACCGAAGGTTTTGAAGATATTGTGCTTGTCGGCAAGGGTGCTTCTTGGTCAGACCAACTGACCTTTCGGGAAATCAGGAACCTGGCCCGCATCGTCAAGCCGGAACCTGTAATATCCCGCGAAATGACGGTCGGTGTTAAAGAAAGGATTAATTCCCGGGGTGAAATAGTCAGGCCACTGGATGAGGAGGATTTTTTAGAAAAATTGCAATATCTGGTGGATAGAGGGGCCAGGGGATTTGTCGTCAGCTTGCTCTTCTCTTATGCTAATCCCTCCCACGAAAAACTCATCGCCAAGATAATCCGTAAGGAATACCCGGATTTTTACCTGGGAGCGATGCCTGTAGTGCTTTCTTCCGAGGTGACGCCCAAACAGAACGAATACACGCGCACCGTGACCACGATATTGAACGCTTACCTCCATTACTCCATGTGGGAGCAGATTGCCGGCACAGGCGATGAACTCCGCAACGCCGGCTATGATAAGACCATTATGATGGTGCATAACAGCGGCGGCATGGCAGAAGTTTTCCGTACCGCGGCTATCCAGACTTTCAACGGAGGCCCGGTGGCTGGGCTAATT
The DNA here is from genome assembly GCA_016926705.1 of Dehalococcoidales bacterium. Taxonomy (GTDB): domain Bacteria; phylum Chloroflexota; class Dehalococcoidia; order Dehalococcoidales; family RBG-16-60-22; genus RBG-13-51-18. The sequence continues at coordinate 2,380 of JAFGOC010000125.1, forward strand.
GGTGGGGCAAACGTCGGTAAGATATTGGGTTATGACAACATCGTCGTTAGCGATATGGGCGGTACCAGCTTTGACCTGGGTCTTGTTGTTGCCGGCAGCAGCCGGTTTTATCAGTACCACCCCCTCATCGACCGCTGGTGGGTGGATATGACTGTATTGGAAACGAGGTCTATCGGTGCTGGCGGCGGTTCAATCGCCTGGCTGAATCCCGTCATGGGCAACCGGCTGGAGGTCGGGCCCCAGGGTGCCGGTTCCATGCCCGGGCCGGCTTCTTACAATTTAGGCGGCACCGACCCCACGGTCACCGACGCCGATATCGTGCTTGGTTATATCAACCCTGATTATTATCACGGTGGCCGTTTGAAGCTGGACAAGGGTAAAGCAGTATCTGCCATCAGAGAAAAAATCGCCAAACCTCTGGGTGTTGAAGTGGAAGAAGCGGCGCTGCTTATAAAAAAGATCGTCGATGCCAACATGGGTGATACCATCGCCAAGGAGACTTTCCTTAGAGGTTTCAAGCCCAGCGATTTTATCCTTTTTGCCTTTGGTGGTGCCGGACCAACTCACTGCTGCTCTTATGGTCCGTATGCCGGGATAAATAAAATCGTTGTCTTCCCCTTCTCACCGGTATTTTGTGCCTTTGGTTCCAGCACCATGGATATCCTGCACCTCTACGAGCAATCTCTACGCCTGCCCCTGCTGGCACCGGGAACCATGAATCCATTTGATGATTATGATGTTTTTAACAACACTGTAAAAAACCTCCAGGAGAGAGTCACCAAAGATATAACTAATGAGGGCTTCTCTCTTAATTCAATTAATTACAGTCTCGAAATAGAGGCTAAGTACGGCGGACAGCTAAATATCCTCCGCTTCATGTCCCCTCTCCTGTTTGTCAATAGTCCGGATGATGTCAGGGCGATATATAAAGCCTTTGAGGATGAGTATTGCCGGGTTTACAGCCGTATGTCGGCTTATCCACAGGGCGGCGTGGATATGCTCAACCTGATACTCCATGCTACCGTAGACTACCCTAAACCTAAACTCCCGACTTATCCGCAGGTAAAAGAGATACCAGATACCGCGGCTCTGAAAGGTAAGAGGGACGCTTACTGGGTTGAATATGGGGAGTATCGCTCCACACCTGTGTACGATGCCAAATCCTTGAAACACGGTAATATTATTGATGGTGCTGCCATCATTGAAGCCGAGAATACCACCATCGTATTGCCCCCACAGCTTAAGCTTTCTGTAGATAAATACCACAACTTCATCTTAGAAAAATGTAAAGAAGGGAGGGTGTTATGAGGCCCGACCCGAAAAAATTGCTGCAATGGATAAAACCAAGTCCTCCTACGGATGAAGAACTGGAATGCATGAAATTACTGCAACCCGGCGATTATGAAATCTATACGGAGAAACTTAATAACTTCCTGCTGGAGTCCAAGGAGGTCTTCATTAAGCTGGGCGTGAGTAGCATGCTACGCTCCGGGGACGTGGTCACCGGAATATACACTCCGATTGGCGACATGGTGGCCGCATGGTGCGGGACTTATCTCCACGCGGTGGTAGGCCAGCTGCCTATAAAATACGTTGCCGAGACCTGGTTAAATGAGTCCACGGTTGGCTGCAAAGATGGCGACATTTTTTACTGTTCCGACCCCCTTTACGGTGGTATACACAACTGTGACCAGATTGTGGTCATGCCCGTTTTTAATGATGGTGAACTTATTGCCTGGACGAATGCGGCAGTGCATCAGCCGGAAACAGGCGCCTGCGAGCCGGGCGGAATGCCGCTTACGGCCAAGACGCGGCACGATGAAGGAATGCTCCTATCGCCCATTAAGATAGGTGAGAATTTTAAATTCCGCGAAGACCTGGTGGAGATGTGCGTTAATCTGATGTCACGGGCGCCGCGTATGCAGGCGATTGACATGAGGGCTCGATTGAGCGCTGCCGACCGCTTACGGTCCCGCCTGGTAGCGTTAGCTCAAGAGAAAGGGAATGATTTTGTCAAAGGTCTCTTCCGTCGTATCATCATTGAGGCAGAGGAAGGCACCCGTCGCCGTATCAGGGAATGGAATGACGGTTACTATCGGGGCGTTACCTTTGTGGATATCGTCGGTGAAAAACACCGGCTGGTGCGTAATTTCCTCACTCTGAAAAAGGAGGGCGATACACTTATCTGGGACTTCACCGGCACTTCTCCTGAAACTGATAGCCCCCAGCACTGCATGCCTCATGCTCTGGCAGCTAATATTGCCATACATCTCATGTCCTACTCTTTCCACGACCTGCCTGTCTCGGCTGGCATCTTCGGGCCTATGGAGTGGATTGTTCCCGAAGGGTGCATGTTCAATCCAAACTTTGAGGCTGCCCAGAGCAACGCCGCCCCTTCCTGC
>JAFGOC010000016.1 GCA_016926705.1 Dehalococcoidales bacterium
CACCGGCTGGCTGCGCGAGGAAATAAAGCCGCTCCCCCAGGACGAGTCCCGCGCTGATTACGCGGGACGGGTGAAAAAGGAAGACGGGGAAATAAACTGGCATCTATCGGCGGAGGAGATCTGGCGCCGCGTGCGCGCCTACTACCCATGGCCCGGCGCCTATACGCGCTGGAAGGGCAAACAGCTTAAAATCAACGCGGCTGCTGTTATGCCTGGAGGCGATTCTAAACGGGCGGGAAGCGTTATTAAATTGACAGGAAGTGAAGGCGGGGTGGGCGCAAATACCGGCGACGGCATCCTTGTTTTGTTGAATGTGCAGTACGCCGGTAAAAAAGCCATGCCCGCCGCCGAGTTTGTGCGGGGCCAGCGCGACTTTATCGGTTCGAAATTGCCTTCATAGAGCAAAATCGCAGGTGCGTAAAAGAGTAATTGCGCAAATGCGCTAGTGAGGAAACACCCGGCCCCCCTCGCTGTTGCTTCAATCGCGCTCTCCCGTTATAATCATGTTTAAGGAGGTACCCCTTGCCGTCGCCGGAAAATTTGCACAGGTTCGATACCTTCGTGAATATCATCGCCAAGCTGCGCGCCCCGGACGGCTGCCCCTGGGATAAGGAGCAGACGCACCGGTCCCTGCGTGAAAACCTGCTCTCGGAAGCCTACGAGGTCCTGGAAGCGCTGGATGAGGCCGACTCCGCCAAGTTGCGCGAGGAGCTTGGCGACCTGTTACTCCAGGTAGTCCTCCATGCCCAGATAGCTAAAGACGAAGGCGAATTTGAGATAGGGGACGTTATCAAGGGCATCTCGGAAAAAATCGTTCGCCGCCACCCCCATATCTTCGGCTCTAAAAAGGTCAGGGACTCTAAAGAGGTCATGCACAACTGGGAGGTCTTGAAAAAGGAAGAGAGGGAGGAAGGTAAGTCCATGCTGGACGGCGTCCCGCGGCAGATGCCCGCCCTCGCTTACGCCTATGAGATTTCCCGCCGCGCCGTGCGGGTCGGCTTTGAGTGGGAGAATATCGACGGCGTTATCGATAAGATTATCGAGGAAATCAGGGAAATCAAGGAAGCCTCCGGAACAGAAGAAAAAACGCAGGAGTTCGGCGACCTCCTTTTTACGCTGGTCAATTTCGCCCGCTGGCAGGGCATCGACGCCGAGGTGGCCCTGCGGGAAGCTAACAGCAAGTTTTACCGCCGTTTTTCTAGGGTCGAGGCGCTCTGCCGTAAGCGCGGCAAAGAACTCCAGAGTCTTACCCTTAAAGAGTGGGACGACCTCTGGGAAGAGGTGAAGAGGGATGTGGATTGAGAGCTGAAATGGAAATACAAATGCTACCCGTGAATAAAGAAACCTTGGTCAGATATAGAACTATACCTTCTTATGTTGAAGTAAACACGACACTTGATATGAAGACTTTAAAGGGTTTTGGGGGCATAACTTTTAGCGAAAAGAAAGTTAAAAAACTTTACCTGAAAAATTACGATGAACATGGAGAACCCTTTTCTTGGCTGAATTTCAACACAAGTAAATGGGTTATGTTTATTATTCAGGATGGAGAAATACCTGCGGGCGGTCTTACATTGGCCTGCAAGACCCCTGAATTAAGGATGCTGAACGGTAGAGACGACCTTGCGGATATCTGGGATATCCGTATCCACCCCAACTTAAAAAGGCAAGGCATTGGCACAAAATTATTTACCCGAGCCGTCGAATGGTGCCGAAGCGAAGGCTATAAGCAATTATGTGTAGAAACGCAAAATGTAAATGTGCCTGCGTGCAGGTTTTACCTTAAGCAGGGTTGCAACCTAGGAGTAATCAATCGCTATGCTTATTCTGCTACCTCGGCGGTTGCGGGGGAAGTGCAGCTTATATGGTTTATAGATTGTTAGAAATAAAACGTTGGTCGGGGCGAGTGGATTTGAACCACCGACCTCAGCGTCCCGAACGCTGCGCGCTAAACCAGACTGCGCTACGCCCCGTCGACACTTATTATAAAGCCACCGCGTCTTGCAAGGCAAGAAAGGGTAGGCAAGAATTTTAAAAACGTGCTAGTATCAATTGTCCTCGCCCCTTGTGGGAGAGGATAAAGGTGAGGGGGTGCCGTTAGCGTAATAAAAGGAGCTGTCATTCTGAGCGGAGCGAAGAATCTCAGGGAGGGGTAGAATAGCTGAGTAAATGAGTAATTGCGCAAAAGCGTAAGTGAGAAAAAATGAAATACGTAGTCTTAATCATTGACGGCGCCGCCGGACTGCCTATTCCTGAAAAGGGCAACCGGACCTGCCTCGAACTGGCGCGCACCCCTAACCTCGACGCCATGGCGCAACAGGGCATGGCCGGACTGGCCCGTACCGTTCCTCAAGGCATGGAAGCCAGCAGCGCCTGCGCCTGCATGTCCGTCATCGGCTACGACCCCGCTATATACTACAAAGGCCGCGCCTCCATCGAGGCTAGGAGTTTGGGCGTATCTATAGGTAAGGGGGAGGTGGTCTTCCGCTGCAACCTGGTCACCGTTATCGACGGCAAGATGCGGGACTACTCCGCCGGGCATATCCCCACCCCCGAGGCCGCCGCAATTATAAAGTCCCTGAACACGGAACTCGGCGGTAAAGACATTATTTTTTACCCCGGCGTCAGCTACCGGCATATCTTAAAAATAAAAGGTCATCAGGAGACCCTTGAAGCCGTCTGCACCCCTCCCCATGATATCCCCGGCCGGCCAGTTAAGGACTTTCTGCCCAAAGGGCCCGGCAGCGGGCTGTTAATCGACCTCATGACCCGCTCTGAAACCGTGCTGAAACGCCATAAAATCAACGAGAAACGCCTTTCCCGCCAAGAAATGCCTGTTACTACTATCTGGCTATTCTGGGGCAGTGGTGAGGTTCCTGGAATGCCTCCCTTTGCTAAAGTATATGGACTTAAGGCCTCCCTGACCTCCGGCGTCGACCTCCTCCGCGGTTTGGCTAAAATGGCCGGTATGGAGGTATTGAATATCAAGGGAGTCACCGATGGCCCCGATAACGATAACGCCGCCCAGACTAACGGCGCTTTAGAAGCGCTTAAAAAGAACGACCTCGCCATCATCCACATTGAAGCCCCGGATGAGGCTGGCCACGAAGGCCTTATCGACGAAAAAATCAGGGCTATAGAAAATATCGATGCGCAGGTCGTCGGCTGCTTGCGGCAATACAGTGGCAATTTACGCGTGCTTATAATGCCCGACCACCCCACCCCTATCGCCGTCCGGACCCACACCCCCGACCCCGTCCCGTTTTTAATCTGGGGCAAAGGCGTGAAACCCAACGGCGCCGCCCGCTTTACCGAGGCAGAGGCTAAAAGCACTGGTGTTTTTATCCAGCAAGGGTATAAAATAATGGGTAAATTGGTGGAGGAGTAAATCAGTATCTGCGCATTTGCGCAATAGAGTAATTAAGAAAAAAGCAGGGCGTTAAGAGGGGCAGCGCCCCTCTTCCATAACCCTCCCCCTCTCCGTGCACGGATAGGGGGAAACAGGGGGTGAGGTAAAGAAAATATGTCTCTCATCGTACAGAAATACGGCGGTACATCGTTAGCCGGAGCGAGAAAAGTCAAAAACGTCGCCCGTCGCATCATCAAAACTCGTGAGGCCGGTCACCAGGTCGTCATCGTTGTCTCCGCCATGGGTGATACCACTGACGACCTGATTAAAATGGCTTACCAGATTAACGAGTTCCCCAATAAGCGGGAGCTTGACGTCCTGCTTTCCACCGGCGAGGTTGTCTCCAGCACCCTTCTCGCCATGGCCCTGCACGGTATGGGCTTCCCGGCTATCAGCCTATCCGGCGCCCAGGCCGGTATCAAGACCGACGCTACTTACAGCGGCGCCAGAATTACCGACATCAATCCCGCCCGTATCCTGAAGGAGCTTGAGAAGGACAATATCGTCATCGTCGCTGGCTTTCAGGGCATCACCGATGACCTTGATGTTACCACCCTCGGCCGCGGCGGCTCCGATACCACTGCCGTGGCGCTGGCCGCAATTCTCAAGGCGGAAAGATGCGAGCGGTACACCGATGTCGATGGCATTTATACCACCGACCCCCGCTTCCTCCCCGAGGCCCGCAAACTAAAGGAAGTCAGCTATGAAGAAATGCTGGAAATGGTCACCTACGGGTTCAAGGCTATCCATCCCCGCGCCATTGAGCTCGGAGAATTATACGGCGTCCCCATCCTCGTTGCCTCCAGCTTCAACGATAACCCCGGTACATTGATTCATAAAGAGGTGTCTATGGAAATACGTAATAAAGTCAGAGGCATTGCCCATGACCTTGATGTCGCCAAGATTACCGTCGTCGGCGTACCCGACCGACCCGGCATCGCCGCCCAGATATTCGTGCCCCTCGCCGAGGCCGGCATCAGCGTCGATACTATCGTTCAGAACGCCAGCATAAATAACACCACCGACCTCACCTTTACCGTCGCTAAAAGCCAGTTGGACATCGCCATGGCCGTCGTCGAGCCTATTGCCGCTTCCATCGGCGCCGGGAAATGCGCCAGCGATTCCAAACTGGGCAAGGTCAGCATCATCGGCTCCGGCATGCAGAATGCCCCCGGTTACGCCGCCCGTATGTTTGACGCTTTAAGCAAGGAAAATATCAACATCCAGCTGATTACCACCTCTGAAATCAGGATTACCTGTATCATCGAAGAAGCCCTGGTAAAAGACGCCGTTAAAACTCTCCACCGCGCCTTTGAGCTGGATAAAAACGGGAAAGAATAAAAACCTTGTTAAAAATATAACCAACAATCAAACTCACCGTTCTGTTTGAATGTTGGTTATTGAAATTTGCTTGTATTTTGTGTCTTGTTTCTTGGTTCTTCTAAACTGAAACCACTTCTTTGACTTCCGGCACTTCCTGCTTCAGTATCTTCTCGATGCCGTTCTTCAAAGTCATCTTTGCGTGGGGGCAGCCGGCGCACGCGCCGACGAGTTTTACCTTTACCGTCCCATCCCCTTCTACACCAACCAGCTCCACATTGCCGCCGTCCCTTACAAGGTACGGACGTATCTTATCTAAAATATCTTTGACCTTTTCTTTATCTAGAGTATCCTTGACTTTATCTTGCATTTTAAGCTGGACTCCTTTAAAATTTATACGAGGCTTCTATTAAAATTCTATCTGCAATCGGGCTGTTTGTCAAACAGCTCAAGTTTTTACACCGAACCCCCTTGAATCACTCATTTTACTGGTGTAGAATATATTAATTTTAAAAATAATCCCTTTTAAGGATTGAATATGGTACGTGAAGATGAGAAGCAGTTGAGATATAAGGAACAGCGCTCGAAAGAAGCTATCGATATGGCGATGCAGGCGCGCTGGCAGGAAGCCGTCGATATTAACAACGAAATCCTCGCCGTCTTTCCTGATGACGTTGATACCAATAATCGACTCGGCCGGGCTTACATGGAACTCGGGCAGTACGAGCTCTCCCGTGAGGCATACCAGCGGGCCGCTGACATCGACCCCTATAATGCCATTGCCAGCCGCAACCTGCGCCGGCTTATCGACCTTAAGGACTCGGGTAAAATAGAAATCGAGATGGACAAGGTAGAGCCGGACCACTTTATCGAAGAAATCGGCAAGGCTGGCGTGGTCGCCCTGGAGGAATTGGCGCCGAAGGAAAAGCGCGCCAGCACCGTCGCCGGGGACAGAGCGGTTTTGAATGTTCAGGGCTCGCGCCTGGTGGTGGAAAACGGCCGCGGCGAATATCTCGGCGTCGCCGAACCCAGAATCGCCCAGCGCCTTATCCGGCTGATGGCCGGCGGCAATAAATACTCGGCTGTCTTCGTCAAGTCCACCGCCGAAGGTGTCTCCGTCATGGTCCGCGAGACCTACCAGGACCCCTCCCAGGTCGGCAAGCTTTCTTTCCCCCCCAAGGGCATGGACATATTCCGCAGCTTCGGTAGCGATAAGCTGACCAAGCTTGAAAGTGATGAGGACGAGGAAGATTCCGGCTATACCATTATCGGCGGCGATGAGGTGGAGGTCCTGCCGGAGGAAAGTGAGGGCGAGGAAGATGATACGGGTAATGAGGACGAGTAGGAAGGATATAAACTGATGACATCTGGTACGGTGAAACTGGTCAATATTGATGATGAAGTAAGGAGTTCTTATCTCGATTACGCCATGAGCGTCATCGTCTCCCGCGCCCTCCCGGACGTGCGCGACGGCCTCAAGCCCGTCCACCGCCGCATCCTCTACGCCATGAACGATATGGGACTCCGCCCCAGCGGCCCCCACCGCAAGAGCGCCCGCATCGTCGGCGAGGTCCTCGGCAAGTATCACCCCCACGGCGATTCCTCGGTCTATGACGCCATGGTGCGTATGGCGCAGGACTTTTCCATGCGCTATCCCCTCGTTGACGGGCAGGGCAACTTCGGCAGCGTTGATAACGACCCCCCCGCCGCCATGCGCTACACGGAGGCCCGTCTCGCCAAAATTGCCGAGGAGATGCTCATCGATATCGAAAAAGATACCGTCGACTTCATGCCCAACTTCGATGACAGCCTCCAGGAGCCTACCGTGCTTCCCGCCCGACTTCCCAATCTCCTCCTAAACGGCAGCGCCGGCATCGCCGTCGGCATGGCTACCAATATCCCTCCCCATAACCTCGGCGAGGTCTGCGACGCTATCGGCTATCTTATTGATAATCCCAAAGCCACTGTCGAAGACCTGGGTAAATATGTCAAGGGCCCCGATTTCCCCACCGCCGGCATTATCCAGGGACGTGAGGGAATTAACAACGCCTATGCCACCGGCCACGGCAAAATCGTCGTCCGCGCCAAGGCACATATCACCAGTGTCTCCGCCGGCGGCAGGCGACAGATTATCGTCAGCGAGCTGCCTTACCAGACCAACAAGGCCGCTTTGATTGAAAATATTGCCGACCTTGTCAAGAACAGGAAAATAGAGGGCATCGCCGACCTCCGTGATGAGTCCGACCGGCAGGGAATGCGCATCGTCATCGAGCTTAAAAGAGAGACCCAGCCGCAGGCGGTTCTTAATAACCTCTTCAAGCACACCGCCATGCAGTCGTCTTTCTTCGTCAATATGCTCGCCCTGGTTGACGGACAGCCCCGCGTAATCAGCCTCAAGGAGGCCCTCCAGCACTATATCGATTTCCGCCACCAGGTCATCACACGGCGTTCCAAGTATGAGTTGAAACAGGCCAGGGCGCGCGCCCATATCCTGGAGGGCTTGAGGATTGCGCTTAACAGCATCGACGCCGTTATAAAGACCATCCGCGAATCGGAGACTGCCGAGGCCGCCCGCAAGAACCTGATGTCTAAGTTCGGCCTTTCCCAGCTTCAGGCGCAGGCTATCCTGGATATGCAGCTCCGCCGCCTCGCCAACCTGGAAAGGCAGAAAATTGAAGATGAGTACACCGAAGTCGTCAAGAACATAGCCTATCTTGAAGACCTGCTGGCTAACCCCCGCCGCATCCTCGCCGTTATTAAGGAAGATATCA
>JAFGOC010000126.1 GCA_016926705.1 Dehalococcoidales bacterium
AAGTACACCGAGGTCAATGACAGCTATACAAATTGCCTGGGCTATACCCGCAAGGAAATAATCGGGCATACGGCGGAAGAATTGAATATCTGGGTAAATCCTGACGAGACGAACAAAATAATTGCATACATGAAAAAGCAAGGCAAAATGAGAGAAGTAGAACACAGCGTCAGGACGAAACACGGCCAGATACGCAATTGGGTATGTTCAGGGGATACCATCAACATCAACGGCGAACCGTATATGATTGCCGTAGCCAAGGACATCACCGAACAAAAAGCGGTCGAGGAGAAACTACAGGAACACAAGAAAATGATCGAAAGCATTCTATCGACCATGCCGGAGGGAGTCCTCGTTATCGACGGCAGTCAAAATATCCTGCTGGCTAACAAAGCCCTGCATAAAATATTTAATCTGAACAGCAGGTCGCTTAAAAAGAAGACGCTTGCCGATATATTTCCCGGAGAGCAGTTTTTTGACCTCCATAAGGCCGTGAAAGCCAGGAATAAAGAGAGAAAAAATCTGGAATTCAGATACCAGGTTGAGGGTCTGGAAAAAATAATCAACTGCGTTATCGTGAAAATGGACGGCAGCCGCACCCTGCTTTGCTTCTCCGATATCTCCAGAGAAAGGGAGGAGGAGGAAAAGCTCTACCTCACCGACCGTCTGGCTTCAATCGGGGAAATGGCGGCCGGTCTGGTGCACGAACTGAATAATCCGCTGACCGGTATCCTGGCGCTGTCACAAATGCTGGCGCACGCCAATTTATCTTCAGAGTACAGAGAGGACCTTGAATGCATCAACACCGAAGCCAAACGAGCGGCAAATATCGTGAAGAACGTCCTCCTCTTTGCCCGCAACAAGACGGGAGAAAACAGCCAGTCCTCCGTAAATGACGTCGTGAAAAACGTTTTGAAGCTTCGCGAATATGAAGAAAAAATCAGCGATATAACCATAGTGACAAACCTCGAGGAAAACCTCGCTCCCGTACCTGTAGATAAATGGCAGCTGGAGCAGATATTTCTAAATCTTATCTCCAACGCCGAAGGCGCCATTAAGGAAGCCGGGCGCCCGGGTATCATCACTATCGCTACACAGTGCACGAACAACCACGCCAGCATCATCTTCAGCGATAACGGCTGCGGCATCAAGAAGCAGATTATACCCAGGATATTCGACCCCTTCTTCACCACCAAGGAAATCGGCAAAGGCACCGGGCTCGGCTTGAGCATCTGCTACAGCATAATCGTGAAGCACGGCGGAAAAATAAACGTAAAAAGTCAGGTCAATGAAGGAACTACATTCACCATACGACTGCCGGTCGTCAGGTGATGTAAAAATGCATGGCACAGAAGACAGGAAGGACAAAACAATGGTATTAACAGCAGATAAAGAAAGGGCAATAAAAGAAACGACCAACAAAGAGACTATCCTCGTCGTCGATGATGAAAAGATAGTCAGGAGAAGCCTCATCAAGTGCCTGACGATGAACGGCTTCACCTGCGAGGAAGCCGGCAACGCCGATGAAGCCATGGAATATCTCCGCAACAAGACGGTGGACCTCGTTATCCTGGATATCATGATGCCCGGCATTCCCGGCAGCGAACTGCTGCCGCGGATTAAGCAGTCCTTCCCCAACACCGCGGTGATTATGGCTACCGCCGTCGTCGAACCGGATACCATTGTGAACTGCATGAAAAACGGTGCCCACGATTATGTTACCAAGCCCTTCGACCTGAACCAGCTGATTAAAAACATCCAGACGGTCCTGGAAAAGAGAAACCTGGAGATTTATCTCAAGGAAAAAAGCCAGGTACTGGAAGGTAAAGTGACCGAACAGGCCAGGGAGCTCCAGAGACTGTTTATCGACGCCGTGGAGTCGCTTATCAGCGCGCTTGAGGCCAAGGACAAATACACGGCAGGTCATTCTCGTCGGGTCACCAAAATAGCTATGGATATAGCCTCCGCAATGCAAATTGACGGAGAGGACCTGGAAAACGTGCGCTGGGCGGCCCTGCTGCACGATATCGGTAAAATAGGCATCGACCCCAGCGTCCAGAACAAGCCGGGCTCGCTTACGCAGTCGGAGTACAACTATGTCCTCACCCACTGCACCATAGGACCCGGCATCGTGCAGCCGCTGGTCAACGAGACCATCGTGGAGGCTATCAGACACCACCATGACAGCTACGACGGCACGGGACTCAACCAGACTTTAAAAGGTGAAGAAATACCGCTGATTTCCAGGATTCTGGCCGTGGCTGACTCCTTTGACGCGATGACTTCAGACCGGCCTTACCGGGCCGCTATGTCCGCTATTAAAGCGGTCAATGAGATACAGCAGTGCTCCGGCACCCAGTTCGACCCCATTGTCGTGCAGGCCTTCCTTAAAACGCCCATGGTCAAGTCTTTTAAAAATTAGTATTATACGTGAAGGAATGACCAAAGTAACCAGACTTTCATGACGAAATTACTATTCTAATCTATTTACAATCAGAGAATAATAATAAATAGAACCAAGCCTGATGACAATACTATTTACAGTCATCAGGCTAAGTTTTTATCAGACTGGGGAATATGAAAAGACATGAAAAGGGCGGCACTATGATAGAGGTGCTGGTAGCCCTGGCGCTGCTCGGCATCATCAGCGTGCTGTTCCTCAGCAGTGTGGCGAACTCCTCGACCGCGCGCGTCACCGCCGATACGCGGGTCTCGGCGAAAATCCTGGCGGAAACCCTGATAGACGACATCAAGAAGCAGCCTTATGAATCGTCTTATGATATCACCATCCCGGATGAATTCGCCGGATATTCCGCTAATCTGACCGTCCAGGGCATGGCCAACGGCAATATTCAAAAACTCATCATTACCATCGAACGCCTGAACCGCGAGGTGCTGACGCTGGAAAGCTTTAAGGTGGAGCGATGAAATTATTCAAGCTAAAAACCTCAAAACAGAGACAGGCCGGCTTCACGCTCATCGAGATATTGGCTGCGATAACTATTACCGGGGTGATCTGCTTCGGCGTCTCTATCGCCAGCGCCCAGGTGCTCAACCAGACTACTACAAACAATGATTATACTATCGCCAGCCGCAATGCCCTTAACGCTCTATACTGGATAAGCCATGACGCCTTGATGGCGCAGACCATAGATGGCGCGGAGGGCTTCCCGCAGACCGACGACCTCTCGCTGTACTGGATTGGCTGGGATAATACCCAGCACTCCGCCAACTACACCCTTGAAGACGGCATGCTTAAACGCATTTATTCTGCAAACGGGCAGGTGACCACGATGGTTGTTGCCTCGAATATCAACCCGGATATATCGTTAACTCACTGCGTGTCCTTTAACGGCACGCTAACGGTGACGATTACCGGCATGGCCGGCGAAGGCGATAGAATCATCAACGTGACCAAGATACGTGATATAGTTTCCAGACCCAGTCTGTAAAAACCGGGAAGAACCATGAAAAGAATAGGTAGAGTTTATCGTGACCCTCCTGTATGCGGAGAGGCAGGGCAGGCGCTTATACTGGTGCTTGTTTTTCTCCTGCTGGGCAGCCTGACCATCTTTCCCACGCTGATGCACATGAGCACGGCCTTGAAGTCCGGCGTCTCTTACGAGAACAAGACCAGAGAGTACTATGCCGCCGACGCCGGCATAGAAGACGGCATCTGGCAGATTAAATACGACCGCCTGCCGGCGCTATCGGGCGACCCTTATTTCGCTTACGACTTCACCGCCATCTGCTCCTATGACATTGACGACACGATAAACGGCCTGACGACCAGCGTAACCATCGAGAATTTCTGGATTCCCACGGTAGCCAACCCTTACGCCTCGCCGGCCCAGGCCAAAGCCACGCTGGAAAGAGATATCACCGATAATACGACCAACCGGCTGGTGGTTACCGATACCGCCATGGACGACACCCGGTTCAGGATAAAGATAGACTACTATGCCTGCGTGGAAGTAGCTGACAACTTATCAGTTTCCTCCATTGGAATATGGATACCGCACGGATATTCTTACGACGGCAACTGCAATATGGCTAACTTCGAGGGCACTGAACATAAATACGTGGAAACCGTCCAGGCCAGCCCCGGCGGCCAGGTTGTCGTCTGGGACTTTTCCTCCAATCCCATAATTTTCCCGGACCTGCCCCCGGAAGACCTTGACCCCTCCGATAATCCGCAGTCGGCGGAGATAATATTCGACTACGCCGCCGACGAGGCCGGCACCAGGCCGGTGGCCGTGGGCTGGATAGTAACCGCCGGTCTCTTGAGTGCCGATATACCCATGGCCTGGGACATCGATACCAAGTATTACAAGATAGTATCGGCCGCCGGCGGCACGCAAATCGAGGCTTACGCCTCCCGCTGCGATTTACGCCAGGTCGGCGCGTCTTTCCTCGGCGACTACTGCGCCATCGGCAATACTTTGATGAGGGATACCGACGTGCCAAAAGACAATATACGCGATACGCTGGATTCTTCAAGCACCGCCGATACCAGAAACCCCGACCTTACTTACCGCATCCCTTCAGATGCCACCGTCCTTGCCCAGGACGGGGCCTTCCTGTACTGGTCCGGGTGGTTTAAATGCGCGGAGGGTTACCCCAAAGCCACGATTTTTGCGGATGATTGCGATTCTTTGACCAACTGGTCGCAGAACGGTACTGCCTGGGATGTTTCATACGTTTTTTTCCAGGGCTATTCTTTCCGAGGCCATTATGACGGCAGCACCGACGATTATCGCTACCTGTCATTGGTCGACCCGGTTAACTTGAGCGGCCGTATTCCCGGCAGCGTTGTGGTGGGGTGGACGCAACGTGAAAGCGGCACGCTCGAACCCATCAGCGACCCCACTTCCGGCGACGCCCTGCTCTTCCAGATATCGAACGACAACGGCGCCAGCTGGAGCAGCCCCATCATGGCCTTCGATGATGACCTCGATTCAAGTGAAGAGGCATATTTCTATATCATACCCGCAAATTACCTGACGGCTAACTTCAAGATAAGGTTCTATCTGCACGGTTTTTCCGAGGGCACAGGTAGCAGCACGGAATACTGCCGCATCGATGACATACACATCGGGGCCGTGGCCGATACCAGCATAACTTTTAAAATAGGCAATCCGCTGGCACCCGATTACGCCGGCTCTCTCACAGCCGACGAGTTCTGGATTCTGGGGAACGCGGCCACCGGAGAGTACTCCTACTCCTGCAAGAAGGACGTTTCCGCGCTGGTAGCCACCCACAGCTTGGAGGGAGACGACGAAAACCGGACCGGCAACGGCGAATACACCGTCGAGGGGGTTGACGCTGACACGGGCCAGCACTGGTCTTACGCCGCCTGGTCGCTGATTATCATCTATTCCAGCCCCGCGACCGCGGGGCACCAGCTGTACCTGTTCGACAGGTTTGCTTTTTGTCAAAAAGATGTAAACCTCGACTTCGACTTCGATGGCGAGCCGGGCGGCGACATCAGCGGGTTCATCATCCCCGAGCCGATTGAAGGCGAGACGCTGGCGGCTAAACTGACCTGCTTCGTCGGCGAGGGAGACGACGCCTGGCATGACGATTTTATAGCTTTAAACGCTCCGGAAGAATACCGGCCTTACCCCTGGAATATCCCCAACACCTATAAGCTCTGGGACGGCATCACTACCGGCTATAACAGCCAGGCGTCGCCGAATAACGTCTGGAACTCTAAATTCAGGGTTGGCGATACGGGTTCTTCATCTATCGACGGTATAGACATCGACACCTTTCGGATAACCTGGGCCAGCGGCCTGCTGCATGCCGATGACACCTCGGCGCATATAGACATCTACACCGACTATGAGAACTTCAACCTGATTTACCTGATACTGTCCGTGCGCAGCGAGACCACTATCGGCGGCACCACGCATTACCTGATATCCGGCAGCTAGCAGACTAAAACCCTGAAGACCGCTCATGTTTTCTGTTATTAAGTCGCGCTGGTGCGGAAACGCCAGACAGCAATACTGCCGAAGATTACCGTGAACACCAGCAGCGCCACCATCGACGGCACGGCGTCGCCGAAATTAGCGCCGAAGAGCATCAGTTTATTAAAACCTTCGGTGGCCCAGGCGTGGGGTGTTATCTTGGCGATATTCTGCAGCCATTCCGGGTACAAAAAGAAGGGCCACCAGCAGCCGCCCAGGGGCGCCAGCAGCAAAGACGTCAACACCGCCAGGGAGGCGGCGCTGCGTATCGTCCTGGCCAGCGTCGCCAGCATCAGAGAAAAAGCGGCGGACATAATAACCATTAAAATAGACAATATTATCACCGCCAGCGGGGACAGTCCGAGGTCCACACTAAAAGCCAGGATACCCACCACCCAGAAAATAACGATTTGTACCAGACCCTTGATGACCGTGCCGGTGTAGATGCCCGCCAGGATAGAACCCCTTTTAACCGAGCTGGCCAGTATTCTCTCCAGGGTGTTGTTTTTACGTTCCCAGACGATTCTCTCCGCGGATATCGCCGCGGCAAAAAATACAAACATCACCAGGTAGCCGGGAATCACGAAGTCGGATGCGTTTCCTGCTTCAACATCGCCGATGTTCTCAATCTTATACGCCAGGTAAGACTCTCCCCCTCCCATTGCACCCCCAAACATGGCTTCGCCCATCAGCTTTTGAACCGCCCGGTCGATGCTTTCCTTATCGGCGGGTATGGCGCCGCTGCTGACCAGCAGTCTTACGGTGGCATCGATGACTACTTTATTCGTGCTGATTTGCGATGATATCGCTCCGGCCATACTGCTTAACGCCGCCCGGGTATAAGTGGCGCTGGCGTCGGTGAACACTTCAAGGTCGGTGCTCGCACCCGACATCACCGCTTCGGTGAAATCAGCCGGAAAAATTAGGACCCCTTCAAGCTCCTTATCCGCTACAGCCTGACGGGCGGCCTCATAGTCCATGTCCTGGATAATTATGGGGTCGCCGGCTTTCAATAAAGACTCATTGGTGGTGGCAACAGCGCCTATTATCTGGTAGCTCAAGCCCCCCGTCGCCTCCCGCGTGGCCAGGTGCAATTCAATCCGGTTGTCCTCCGCCCCCGCCCCCTGGAACAGGAACGTGAACAAAATGATAAACAGGAAAGGGAACACGAGAAAGAAAAACAGGCTGGCGCGGTCCCTGGAGAATATCTTCAGGTCCTTCATGGCGATGTACCATACTTGCTTGAGCTGCTTCATGACTTTTTACTTACTCCCGGGCACCGCCCTGAAAATCATGCGGCTGATAACGAGCCCGACCACCGCCACCGCCGCCAGTATCGCCAGCGGCAGCCACACGTCGCCCAGCGAGCCGCCCCCGGCGATTATCGTGGTATAGGCTTCATTGGCGTAGGTATTCAGCGAGAAGGTGCTGAAGGCGCCGAGCACCGAGTCTTCAGGTATCTGGAAAAAGGTGTTGCCCATCATCACCATAAACATCGTGACGACGACAGCAATCCAGTTGGCGGCTTCCTCCGTGCGGGAAATGGCGGCGATAATCATGCCCATGGCCGAGGCCGACGCCGCAAACACTAATGAAATTACCAGGCATGATAAAAAGGAAATCGGCGTGAACATCCTGAACACGGCATAGGACAATATCAACAGGATAAAGGTCTGGATAAAACCGCGGGCGATGTTAGCGATGAACTTGCCGGAAAACAGCTCGCCCGTGTTGAGGCGCGTCGTAAGCAGCCTTTCCAGCGTGCCCCGCCGCCGCTCCTCCACGATGCTCCGCGCGCCCATGGAAATGGCGAAAAGCACGTACATGGTGATGATGCCGGGCAGGTACTGGTTGATGAACTCCGTGCTGCCGCCGACCACCTCCTCGGTGACGCCCAGGGCAGGCTGCTGCCTTTCTTCCTCGAGCAGATTTTGCACCGTCAATTCGATATCGCTCCCGGGTATTTGCTCGTCTTCAAGGTTGATTTCCACCCGGCGCAGTACCTGAAACTCCTGGTCGATTTCCGCCGCCACGCTGCGGATGATGCCGGCCAGGATTTGCCCCTCCAGTCCCCCGTTGCCCCTCTGCTTGAAAAGAAGCTCGGCTTTGCCGCCCGCTGCCAGGGTATCTGAAAAGCCCGACGGTATATAAAGCGCAATTAAGATGTCCGACCTCTCCAGTTTGGCGTCGGCGTCCGCCGCTGAAAGCAAATCGATGCTGATGCCGTCGATTGCGTCCAGTTTTTCAATCAGCTGCTGTGAGTAGATGCCCCCGTCCTCATCGACAACATTAGCGGCGGCCTTGAACATGGTCTCCCCGCCAAAAGCCCCGTACATGAGGGCGAAAGTGAGTACGGGCAAAAGCAGGCTGAAAGCCAGGTCGCCTTTGTCCTGCAGGTACAGGCGGACTTCATTGAGGGTGATGAATAACGCTCTTTTCATTCTTTTAGTCGCGCAGGCTGCGGCCGGTCAGATTGAGAAAAACATCTTCCAGGGTCACCTTGTCCGGCGACCCGATTTTCGACTTCAGATTGCGGGGGGTATCCAGCGCGATAATCTGCCCGCCGTCCATGATAGCGGTGCGCTGGCAGAGCCTGTCGGCCTCCTCCATGTAGTGGGTGGTGTAGAGGACGGTCAGGCCCCCCTTTTGCAGCTCCAGGACGTTCTGGAAAATGTGGTTGCGCGACTGCGGGTCGATGCCGACGGTCGGCTCGTCGAGGAACAGCAGCTCGGGACTGCCCATGAGCGCAATCGCCAAATTGATACGCCGCTTCATGCCCCCGGAGAACTTGCTTACTTTACCCTTCGCCCTCCCCTCCAGCCCCATGAGCTTGAGGTTGCGCATCGCCTGCTCCCTGGCCGCCCGGCCCTCCATGCCCGCCATCCGCCCGAAAAACACCATGTTGTCTAAGGCGGAGAGGTCCTCGTAAAGCGCCAGCTCCTGCGGGCAGACCCCGATTAAGGCGCGCACGGCTTCCGCGTCGGCCCTTACGGAATGCCCCCCGATGCTGATTTCTCCCTTATCGGCCGGGAGGACGGTCGAGAGCATGCGTATCGTCGTCGTCTTGCCGGCGCCGTTGGGCCCCAGCAGCCCGAAAATCTCGCCCTTCTTGATATCAAAAGAAACGCCGTCCACCGCCTTGATGTCCTTGAAGCTCTTGTAAAGGTCCTTAACGACCACATATTCTTCAGCCATGGCCCTGCCTCCGCTTTATTAAATGGAAAAAGATACAAGTTGGCAATATTATATACTTATTTTCTTTAATCTGTCATGCTGGAGCGCAGCGAAGCATCTCGTTTTCCTTCTTGTCATGCTGGAG
>JAFGOC010000127.1 GCA_016926705.1 Dehalococcoidales bacterium
GAACAGCTTGACGCCGTTTTAGCGCAGGAAAACGAAGAGTATATCGGCGACTCCTTTGTAGAGAGTATGGATGAAGAAGGGGCCGGGGACGAAGAAACCAGCTAGTTGCCGCCTTTGTCCAGCTGTTCTACTGCATATCCCATATTTTGCAGCAGGTTTACCAGGCCGTTCTCACCAACCAGATGTCCCGCTCCTACAACTATAAAGTAAACCTCGTCATCAGCCAGGAACTCTACTATTTTTCCCACCATGTGCAAATTACGCTGGTTATACATTATTTCATAGTAAGGTTCCATATCAGGCTCTTCAACGAGGGCTTCAAACACAATTGTTTCCATTCTGCCAGTATCGCCGTCTCCCCAGGCGCTAAACAGGTCATCAAGATATTTTTCTATTTCTGGATTGTCAATATCATATTGTATAGCCGCGATGATGTCTTCATCCGGTACTGAACTCAATAAATACATTTGAAACTCCGGCGTTTCCAGCTCCAGTATATCTTTATTATTTTCTTCAGCTTTGTTCATGAAATATAAATCTATACCATACTCAATCTCATAACCTAAGCCTTCCAGCATATACTGACTCATCAGGTTGTATATCACGAAAGGCTTAAAATCATTTAGCAAGGACATTACCATTCCATATTTACTAAAGTATTCATCCAGTTTGTTATAGAGTACCTCCGATACATGGCTCTTAAATCCATCCCCTTCAGGATATGTCCCATAATCCAGTAGCAATTGAGTTGCATGAGACTGGGTGAGATTATTGGTATTCACTTCTACGACAAGATAATCAGAGGAAACGAATGCATCCTCTATAGCCGCATCTAGAGGATACAGATCCGAACTGGCAACATGCACCGAGCCTAACAGGTAAACATGGGTGGTCCCCGATGATACTTTCCAGATAAATAACTTCCCACCGGTGGGCGTCGTTGCTTGCGAGGGAGTCAAGTCGCTCTGACAATTACAGCCAGCTGATATAAATAAAATGAGGGAAAGTAAAACCACCAAAATGCCAGCTGCAACCTGCTGAATATATCTCATTCCTTACCCTCCGTATTCAAGATATTTCCCTGATATTAGTCTATTATATACCCTTTTTTAGAGAGTTATTTTCCTATTACCCCGAATCCCCAGAATATTCCCAAAACAACCAATACCGCGAGCAGACCACCGGCAACCACCTGCGTCACCGAGTGCTGCTTAAGCTCTATTCTGGCCCAGGCTACCGGCGGCAGAAACACTATGGCCCACACCGCTATCACACCATATATCATGATAACTATCGTTAAAGAAGCTGCTATGAAAGCTGTGTGCAGACTTACCTTCCAGAAATAATTAATCCCGGTAAACAGTACTATCGAAATTAAGCCTGCTGTAAAGGTAACTGCCAGCAGTTCTGGGGCATTTAAATACCAAAGCAGCCCGCAGCCGATAGCCCCCAGGCCACTGGCGATAAGATAGACGATATTACGCTGCTCCTGCGTGGTGTTGAAAAAACCGTCCATTCTTTTACTGCGCACCAGAAACACCACAACTACTAAAGTCGGTAGAACACTTACTGCCAAGGATATGGCAGCCCATTTTAACGCTTCTGATGCGCCAGATGTTTCCTTGAAAGCAAGCAATATGATAATAGCAGCACTTACTATAAAGGGGTTAAGTGTGTTGGATATCAGATGTGCCAGTCTTTTTCTCATTTTTTATCCGAGTGATATACTAATAGTAGCCTAATATCTTATTTGACGCAAAAAGGTCTTAGAAATGGCGATGATAAATGACAACGGCATTTTCATAGACAGGTTGACGTTGGGACCTTACGAGACGAACGCTTATATAGCCGTCTGTCTTGAAACAAAGGAAAGTCTTATAGTGGACGCGCCGGCAAGAGCTTCCGTTATTATTGCGAGTTTAAAGGGTACTAAACCCAGGTATATCCTTCTTACCCACGACCATTTCGACCATACCGGAGTTATTACGTCCCTGCGCTCGCGCCTGAAAGTGCCGCTGGTTGCCCATTCGCTGGATTCTCTCCAGCTTAAGACCCCTCCGGAAATCACCATGGAAGATGGCGACAGGCTAAAACTTGGCAAACTTGAAATACGGGTATTGCACACGCCGGGGCACACGCCGGGTGGTCTATGCTTCGTAATTGGGCAGTATGTCTTTGTCGGCGATACTATCTTTCCGGGAGGGCCCGGTCATACAGAAACGCCGGATGATTTTCAACAGATATTGAAGTCAATCACGGAAAAGATATTCAGCCTTCCTGACGACACCATACTTTTCCCCGGCCACGGCGACAATACCACAGTTAAGAAAGCCAAAGAGGAATACGCTGCCTTTGCCTCGAGGCCCCACGACCCTGATATCTGCGGAGATGTAACCTGGTTAATGTAAGAGATAAATAGAAGATTAGCGCCTCATTTCAACGCAGTGGAAAGCCTCGGCCAGTTCAAACTTCTCGCCCCGGGCATTCATTTTAGCGAACCCTTTCATTCGGTTTACCATTTCCGGAGGCACGTCGCCTACCTGACTTTTATGGCATCTTAACGCCTGAAGCTTGATATCAAATGTATCTGTTATATCCTGCCTGAAATTCGGTTCGTCCGATCCCCAGAACCACATCTCTCTCACCTTGTGCGGCTCCAGCCCTTCTTCAAGGAGCTCCGGATAAGCTAAATGGTCTCTGGCGCAGGGAAAAACAGCGTCCGCCGCCACGATACCGGTGATGCGGTGGTCGCGGTGCCACATATACTTGCGATATGGGTCGGTCGTTGCCACGGCGAAGGGTTTATATTTACGTATCACGCGCACCAGGTCCCTCCTAAAATGGTGGCAGTCTTCAAGTTCCTGGTCAGGGTATTTTAAAAATATGGTCTCTTTTACACCAAGTACTTTAGCGGCGTCTAGTTGTTCCCGTTCCCTGATTTCCGCTAGCTTTTCCGGCGTCAGGCTTCTATCGCTGGTGCCTTTGTTGCCATTGGTGCAGATTACGTAAACGACGTTTTTTACTTCTCTCGTCAGCCTGGCTACCGTGCCGGCCACACCGAACTCACAGTCATCCGGGTGTGGTGAAATCACCATCAGATATACGCCATCGTCCATAAAACGAAATAGTCCTCGATTCTAGAAAATATCAAGAATTCAATCTAAACTGCTGCTCTGCTTTGAATTTCCAGCACCAGCCGCATTTCCCCAGCGATTTTTTCAGTGATGTTGCCCCAGCCCCACTTGCTCACCGAAGCCCTGATAGACATGATGGACTCAGTGTCTTTGACAGGTAAAGAAAGTTGGCGAGAAATAGCACGGGCAATTTCTCCGGGTGAATTATCCTTTAGGATGTAGCCGGTTTCGCCGTGCTTGATGATACCTTTCAAATCGCCGACATCAGTGGCGACCACTGGTGTTCCGCAGGCAAGCGATTCTAGCGGCACCAGCCCGAAACTTTCGTAGTAAGAAGGCACAACGCAGATATCGGCAGAACTGTAGTAATAAGGCAGCTGTTCCTGCGTAACTAGCCCTCTGAAATCCACATGTTCTCCGATATTAAGTGCATCGGCTAATTTCTTCAGTTTTACCAGTTCCGGCTTACTGTTTTCATCTCCTCCCACCACCATGAGCCTGACTTTATCTATGTTCTTCAGTAAGGACATTGAATATATTAGTTTGTCTATACCCTTTAAGGGATCAATCCTGCCAACAAATAACACGATTTTCTCGTCGGCTAATCCGAGCTTTACTCTAGCGGAAGCTTTATCAATTGGTTTGAACAGACCCATATTGACACCGCAGGGCACTACGCCCACCTTCTCCGGCACGGCCCCGTAATAATCTATCAACTGCTGTTTTTCTTTTTCCGTGGCTACGATAATCCGCTGGCAGTCATGCACTGTCTCCCTTTCCGAGACGATACGCAGGTTCGATTCCCTCTCGCCTATGCCGATGGCGTTTTTCACCGCACCAAGTGTGTGGTACATGTTGATATAAGGTATCTGCCGAGTCTGATAGAGGTATTTGCCCACCAGCGCCGATATCCAGTAATGGCTGAACACGATATCGTATTGCAGGCCGTTATTCTTCCAGAAATTCTCCAGGTTAAAGGTAAATTCCGGGAGAGAAAAGTAAACATCCATCTTGTGAATGGTGGCCTCTTTGCCAGCCGTGAGATGAATCAGCCTTACTCCCTCGGAAAGGTCTTCCAGCCGCGGGTCTGCCGGGTCATGCACACGCGTGAAAATATCGATGGCGTGGCCTTCTTTCCCAAGTTCGCGGGCAAGCTCGCGTATATACACACTCATACCACCGGTATCCTTAGCACCAAGGTCACCTACCGGACAGGAGTGCGCACTAATAATGGCTATCTTGAGTTTTTTATCAGTCATTGTTTTCCCTAGCTAATTATACTATATGTGTATCTGGCAGCGGTAGAGCGGCACCTCTTTACCGCCGAGATGTCCCTTGTAATTTTCGGCGCCTTTAAGAAAATCAAACTTCTTTTTCCCTCTGTCAATACTGTCTTCAACAGCAAATACCTTGCTTAAAAGTCCCACGCTTAAGGAGACATACTGCGGGTCGTAGCCGCTGTTATACAAATAGATGCAGTCGTTATAGTCGAAACACATGATTTCCGCTACCTGCTTACCATCCAGTTCAAGGACGCCAAGTTTTAAAAGATCGATTTTTCTCATATTATCCACCAGCAAGCAGAAATAAGACTTCATCCGCTCAGTCAGGAAGGCGGCTTTATCCTCCCGACTCTCTGTAAACATCCTGAAAAAGGTATCAAGGGCAACCGGCAAATCGTCACCTGCATCGATTAAACGATATTCTATTTTGCCTTCTTCGTTCAGCCTCCTTAATTTACGCCTGACCTCATGGCGCTGCTTGGTGGATAATGTTTGAAGATATTCATCGAATGACGATGGCAAATCCATTTCAAAAGATACCGCTTCCTGCTTGGTGGTGACTTTATACTGGCGACTTTCCGCTAACGGTACCAAGCCCATCATCACGATTGAGTTCGGCCTCACGTGCTTTAAGTCGAGACTCTTGATATTATTTTTTTTTAAATCATCTAATAACAAGCTAAAGAAATCATTCTCCATACCCGGAACTACAACAAAATCCAGGTAATCACAAACGTCAGTATCGCCGATGAGATAAGCGGTATTATCCTTAGTCATCAACGGTGCGACACCGATTGTTTTCTCACCGTCCTTGACTATACGTATATAAGGCGTAAACCTCTCCCCGAAGACCTGCCACCACGTCTGCATCCATTCCGGCAGTATAAAGACGTAGGACCATTTCAACGATTGCGCGGAATCATGCCGTAAAGCTTTCAGGTCGTTCAGGCTACTTTCGGATATAGAATAACTCATATTACTTTATATCAGTCTACCACCAGGGATTTGCGTATACTGTAACTATTGTCACATACCGCCGTTTATATCAGCACGCCATCGGTCAAATTAGCGGTATACTGGTAGATATTAATACTGGGCTTGCCTTGGCAGATATCCAGCACTGTGGCTTTATATTCCGGCGACTTTAGATAAGCGTCAAATTGCTCCTGTTTTTCCCATATCAGCATGGCACCCTGGGCGGCGGTACTGGGGTCCATGATAAAGTGTTTTTCCTTGAGTCCGGGAATTTTGCGGCAGCCTTCCACCACTTTCTGAATGTGTTTCCTAGCAATCGAAATATCAGATATCTGTTTTTTAACTTCATCTTTAACCTGGAATGTTACGAATACGGCAATCATTTTATCTTAATTCCCTCCTTTAGGGATTTTCCATCTTGCGGGCTAAATCCTCAATATTGGATTTCTCACGTAATAAAAACTTTTCTCTACCTTCTGTGTAAGAAGGAAGAACCCATTTCATCTCACGCAAATTTTGCGTGATAACAGGTATCCAGTTATAGGGTATAGATATTAGTATCCACCCCTCTTCAAAAACCTCTTTTGATTTCATACCAAAAGCCAGTCCTGTAACGGTGAAGTTGACCTTACCGCTTAGATAGGGATAATTATAAACCCAGTGACATCCCAATACGCCGGTTGTTTTAGACTCTCTTAAGACACCCGTGGAATAACACATCGCCCTTAGGATAATCTCTGCCTGGCTGGGACTGGCCAGAATTATCAGGAGGTCCGGCTCGAACTCAAGCTTATCCAGTGTTGAATATGCCACATAATTAACGGTACCTCTAGCCAGCAGATTAAGGTATTGATAGAGGTGACTATTAGCCCGAGGTTCCTGGAAAATTTCAAGTCTAATACCTATTTCTCCTGCCTGGGCGAATGACGGTAAAGGCTCCATTCCAAGCAAGGCTTTTCCAAAACAGGTTTCATTCTCCTTGGCAAAGTAAAATGGCGTTCCCCTTTCCTGGGCTTCTTTAAGCATTTCACAAAAAGACAAACTTTTATCCAGCTGCGCAATTCCTTGCGGTCTTGTAGGCAAAAACTTAACGCCTAACGGGGGCTTTTTAAAGTTAAATTTACGGTATATGGATAGGTCTTGCTTTAATGGATTCATTTTACGTTCTCCTTACAACTAAACAGCCATTAAGCTATTTATTTTTTAAGGGAGGATATTCTTCAGACTGGGGAATTTATCCTCGGCGTGGGGGAAATTCAACGCCTTGGTGAAGGTATTGTTAAATTCCGGCTCGAGCGTTAACTCGATATATTCAACACGCCTCGCCCAAAGGTCCGCTTCATCTCTCTTGTCCACGTTAAGCAGGGCGATGCGCGCCCCATCCCCGGCAGCGTTGCCCACTGCATAGACACGCTTTGGGTCGCAGTCCGGGAAAAGCCCGATAACCGCCGCCGATGTCTTATCAATATAACTCCCGAAGGCACCTGCCAGTATCACGCGGTCAATTTTCTTTACACCCATGCGTTTCATCATTATCCTTGCCCCGGAGTACATAGCACCCTTAGCCAGCTGGATCGCCCGGATGTCCTTCTGGCAGACCACGATGTCCTGTTTTATCGCCGTTTCTTTAGCCCAGGCCAGGACAAATTCAGCCTCTCCCTTTCCGTTAAGTCGCAGGCGCGGTGATTTTACTTTCATGTTGAAGCGGCCGCCATTATCTATAATCCCCGCCAGGAATACCTGTGCGGCGACATCGAATATACCGGAGCCGCAGATGCCCCGTGCGCCTATTTTTTTATCCTCGGTATTCCATTTATCGTTGCCGATGACCTTGAACTGTACCTCTTTGGTCTTCGGGTCTATCTTCAGCTTCTCGATAGCGCCTGCGGCCGCCCGCATGCCGTGCCGTATCTCCGCGCCCTCAAAGGCCGGCCCGGTGGCGCACGACGAAGACATCAGCCTGTTGCGATTTCCTAGAATCAGTTCGCCGTTGGTGCCGATATCTATAATCAGCAACATCTCGTCCTGGTTGTAAGGCTCCTCGGCAATCAACACACCTACATTATCTGCCCCCACAAACCCAGCTTCTATGGGCAGAACGTGTACGTAAGCTCCGGATGCTATCTTGATTCCCATGTCACGTGCTTTCACATCCACGGAATGATGTATCGCCGGAGTAAATGGAGCTCTACCTAGATATTGCGGATTGATGTTGAGGAACAGGTGCTGCATGCAAGTGTTGCCTACAACCGTCATATCGATAATGTCCTGGCGTTTTATCCCGGTTTTTTTTATTATTCCACCGATAATTTGATTGAGCCCTTTGATAATAGCACCATTCAGTCGTTTGAGACCGCCCTTTTCCTTGGCCGCATAACCGATACGGGACATTACGTCCTCACCGTAGGCGACCTGCGGGTTCATCATGGATTCGGTAGCCAGAATTTCCCCTGTAGTCAGTTCACAGAGATAGCCAGCCACAGTCGTCGTGCCGATGTCCACTGCCAGTCCATAACTTTTCTTGACATCCCCCGACTCAATATCTACTATCTCCTTATTCTTCCAGACCGATGCGGTCATCTTCCAGTTGCCCTTACGCACCGTCTTCTGCATCTCCAGGAGCGTGGGATAATCGATAGCCAAGTTGGATAATTTGTATTGTTTTTCTAATGCCGCCTGCAGCCGTTCGTAATCACCGGCGGCGTCGTCCAGGCTGGCCGGCTTCAGTTCCAGATAATACTTCTTGACTGCCGGGTTTATTTTAATTTTCCTGGCAGTTGCCTCTTTACGTACCACCTGCTGGCCCTTGCGGCTTTCCTCGGGGACAAAGACGACCACATCGCCGTGGACGTGTGTCTGGCAGGCAAGGCGGTAGTTCTGTTTTAGCTGCTGCTTATTGATGAACTTGGCATTGACTTCGTCTTTAGTAGCAGTGGACTTAACGGAAGACGAAATACCGTATTTATCGAAATAGCCTTCTTCAATGCGGATTTTACACTTGCCGCAGCTGCCTTTGCCGCCACAGATGCTTTCCAGTCCAGCCCCCAACTGCCGTGCCGCATTGAGCAAAGTTGTGCCGTCCACCACTTTCCCCCGCCTCCCAGAAGGCTGAAAAACTACGGTGTATTTCTGGTTCTTCATTTGGTCACAATCTTACCATTATACAGGAGTAATTTCAAAGCTAATTGGCCTGTTTTGAATGTTTACGGTTTCTACTTAAGCCCTGCCAGCTTCC
Source organism: Dehalococcoidales bacterium (assembly GCA_016926705.1). Lineage (GTDB taxonomy): Bacteria > Chloroflexota > Dehalococcoidia > Dehalococcoidales > RBG-16-60-22 > RBG-13-51-18. The sequence continues at coordinate 8,628 of JAFGOC010000127.1, forward strand.
CCAAATGATAATCAATTCCACCAAAACTGGACTCATAAGCCCTGGCACGCTTGGTATAGTAATGAAGGATATGGTCTTCAGTGAAGCCGATAGCGCCGTGTACCTGATGGGCAGAAGCCATGACACGACGGCAGGCACGGCTGACAAATGCCTTGGCTATCGCCGTTTCTCTTGCTGCATCAAGACCCTGGTTTAATCTCCAAGCCGCCTGATAAGTGGCAAATTTCGAGCCATCAATATCGACCAGCATATCGGCGCAGCGGTGCTGTATGCTCTGGAATGCTCCGATGGGGTGACCAAAGGCTGTTCTTTCCTTAGCATAGTCCAGTGTCAGCTTTAAGACCTGTTCCGCCATGCCGACCATTTCGGCGCAGCGAGCGATATTGGCTCGATGGAGCACTCTTTCAACATACGGCCAGCCTTCGTTTTCCTCTCCAAGTATATCTTTGGCAGATGTTTTTACATTTTCGAAAACGACCTCGCTCTGCTTGTCACCGGCAACCGTCGGTAATGCTTTTATAGATACCCCTGGAGTATTCACATCAATTATAAAGAGAGTTATCCCGTCTTGTTCCACATCAGCGTCGTCCACCCGGGCAGCACAGATGATATAATCTACCGACTGCGCATCCAGCACAAATAATTTCCTGCCGTTTAGCACATAATAGCCGCCCTGTGAGATAGCTCTCGACTCTATTTCATCTATATCATATTTTGCTTTGGATTCGACGACTGCCAGCGTTGCTTTAATCTTGCCCTCGGCGATGCCGGGGAGGTATTTTCTCTTTTGTTCTTCGTTACCGGCCTCGGATACCAGGGATGCCCCCAGCACCAGCGCGGCAAAATAAGGACCCAGGAAACATACTCGCCCCATTTCCCCCAGCACCACAATCAAGTCCAGAAAATCCCCGATACCCCCGTATTGTTCGGGAATCGAGAGTCCGGTCAAATTCATCTTGGCTAACTTTTGCCAGAGTTCCGGCGTATAGCCCTGCTCGTCCTTTACCATAGCTTTGAGGACCGTATCAGTATATTCACCGGTCAAGAAGTCCCTGGCTAGCGTTTGCATCATTTCCTGTTGTTCGTTGAGACCGAAATCCAAGTTTTCCTCCGGGCTTTATTTAACGTAAACGCGGCAGTCCCAGTCCGCGCTGGGCGATGACATCACGGTCGATTTCCGACGTTCCCTGCTCCAGGCTATAGGCGAAAGAGCGCAGGTAACAGGAGGATATTCTACCGAACATAGGCGCCAATGCCGATTCTTCCGTAAGCTGGCTGTAAGGTCCCGCCACTTCCATGCCGAAATCCGAGATTCGCTGGTGCAACTCGAAGCTGAACATCTTACTCATTGCCGATTCGTGATTTGGCACCATACCTTGACTCTGCATCCAGGCGCATCGGTAATGCAATAGGCGTGCTACTTCACATTCCGCTTTGAATTGAGCAAACCGGTTCTCCAAGACCGGATTGAGCAGGTCGTTATCACAGGCATATTCCTCTAAATCACGCAAATATGTTGCGGCAATAGCATATACGGTGTCCGTAGTACGCTCGTAATCAAGGAGCGACATTACCACATAAAAGCCCTTATTCAATCCACCGACTATATTTTCCTTAGGAATACTTACATCTTCGAAAAAGACTTCGTTAAATTCGTGGTGTCCAGCCATATTGATAACCGGATTGACCGTGATACCCGGCGTCTTCATGTCCACCAGGAAAAAGGTAAGCCCTCGGTAATTGGGGCTTGCCTCTCGGTCAGTGCGTACAATCAAGGCATTCCAGTCGGCAAAGTGACCGTTGGTCGTCCAGATTTTTTGCCCGTTGACAACGAAGCAGTCCGCCTCTTCCCTAGCAAAGACCTCTATCGCCGCGAGGTCAGAGCCATGGTTGGGCTCGCTAAGCGTTTCGCACCACATGCTCTTGCCGGAGGCAATACCCGGCAGGTGGCGTTTCTTTTGTACCTCGCTGCCCTTGAGCAAAAGCGCCGGCGCCACGATGCCACAGCCAATCGAATCATAGCCCGGCGAATGATATCTGGCGAGCTCTTCTCTTAAAATAAGTCGATAGAAAGGAGAAACACCACGACCACCGTATTTTTCAGGCCAGTGCATCGATAGCCACCCCTTTTCACCCATTTTTTCCGCCATAGAACGGTGCACCTGTATCCAGTCGGACTGTGCTGACATATCAAAGAAGGTAATGCGCTTTTCGCGGTATTCCCGGGGGACTTCCTTTTCCAAGAATGCAGCCACCTGGGCCCGGAAAGCCTCCTCTTCGGGTGAAAAGGCGAAGTCCATGGCGTAATCTCCTTATTTGCCGGTAAACTTAGGCGGGCGACGGTAGTTCATCGCGGTGATGCCCTCGTTCAAGTCCTCGGTAAGGGCAGCGTCTCCGGATACTGCCGCCTCAAGGAACAAAGCCGTTCTCTGGTCGGCCTGTGCGCCGTAGTAGAGCAAGCCTTTAATCAGCCTCTGGGTTAAAGGCGGACCGCCGGCCATCTTAGCCGCGATTTCATCCACCATTTTTTCAAACTCCTTAGGTTCAGCGACGAAATGCACCATCCCCCAAGCCAGAGCTTTATCAGCGTTTACGGGGTCGCACAATAGTATCATCTCTTTAGCGCGCGCCCAGCCGATTAAGCGTCCTAACCTCTGCGTTGCCCCCGCTCCCGGCACAATCGCCAGAGTCAACTCGGGCAAGCGGACTATAGCCTTTTTGTTCATAACCCTGATATCGCAGGATAGCGCCAACTCCAACCCCGCTCCCATGGCCGGGCCGTTGATAGCAGCAACAACCGGTTTGCTATAAGTTTCAATCCTGGTAAATATATCATGCGGTGCTTCACTGAAATTGAAAGCAGCTTCCACTTCCCCGGCGGCAAAAGCAGCGAAATCGGCACCACCGGAGAAATTCGCCCCGGCGCCGGTGATAACGACGCACCTTACGTTTTTATCTTTCTCCAACTCACCCAGTGCCTTACCTAGCTCTGCCATAAAATCGGCGTTGAACGCATTGGCACGGTTGGGTCGGTTCAATATGAGTTTAGCGATTTTCTTTTCTTTGTTAATATCCAGTTTAATAAATTCATATTCGCCCGGTCCGTAGGAATAAAATCCCTCCCCCGTCTTCCTCCCCAGTTTCTTCTGTTTTACCAGCTTGGTTAAAACCGACGAAGCTTTATACCTGTCTTCTTTATTATATTTGTTATAAAGACGGTTGAGTTCATCAACGATTTTATCCAGACCAACGCTGTCTGCCATTCGGAGGATGCCCCTGGGGTAATTCAGCCCCAGTAACACGGCGGTGTCTACCTCTTCTTTAGTAGTGGCGTTCATCTCTATCAGCTTGGCTCCTTCATTGACCGCCGTTGTCAGCACCCTTATAGGGTCGAAGTCGGCTCCGGCATTCATCGGTATTTCAACAGTCTTGCCGCCCGACCAGTCATAATAACCTTTACCTGTCTTTTTACCGTAGTTCTTCGCTTTGAAAAGTTTAGTCAATATTGGAGCGGGGCCGTAGCTTTTACCCATCGTCTCTCCGAAGTACTCCATGACGTGAAACTGCGTATCAATGGAGCCTCCACCTAGGGCGTCCTGAAGCTCCAGCATCCCCATGGGCAAGCCCAGTTTATACTTAATTGCCGAGTCCACCTCGAATGCATCTTTGGCCTCGCCCTGCGCCACCGCCCAGTCGGCCTCATTGGACATGTTGCAGAATATCCGGTTGGCTACGAAGCCCGGGACGTCTTTTACGTGGACGACAGCTCTTCCCATCTTAATTGCTACTTCTTCGGCTATTTTGATAGCTTCCTGGCTTGTCTTCTCGCCCTTGACAATTTCCAGCAGCGCCATCCTGCTTGGCGGATTGAAATAATGCGTACCCACCACCAGTTCAGGTCGTTTGGCGGAGGTTGACATCTCAGCAATACTTAGCGAAGAGGTATTAGTAGCAAAGACGGTGTCTGGAGGGCATAATGCCGTAATTTCTTTAAGAACACTCTTCTTCAGGTCCATGATTTCTGGTATAGCCTCAATGATAAAATCAGCATCTTTTACCGCTTCTTTAAGGTCAACGAGGAAGGTAAGTTTGCTCATGTACCCTTTTTTAGCCTGCTCGGTCATTCTGCCGCGGCTGATGCGCTTATCGTACATACTGTTAATAGTCTGGCGGCCCTTTTCCAGGAATCGCTCCTCGATATCGCGTACTTTTACGTTATACCCGGCCTCTCCGGCCAGGGCAGCTATCTGCGCTCCCATCGCTCCCGCGCCAATTACAGCGATGTTCTTGATCTTTTTCATGGCAATAGCCCCTTTCCGTCCTTGATATCCCGGATATATTCAGTTTTTTACTTAACCGGTTCGAAAGCGTAATAAACCCTGTCACTAACTTTTGTATCTTTTTTAACCTCAAATGGATGAGCAGGGACACTGAAGGTTACGAATTTTACCTCATCGCCTTCCTTGAGTTCGCCTTCCTTGCAGTGAATAATCCTCCCCAGCAGGTGCTTAAGAGGTCCTTTATCGCCGAAGGTAAGCCAGGCGATGATAAGCGGCGACTCAAAGCCGAGAGGGGCGCCGGCCTGGGTCTCGGTTAGAGTCACCACTTTAGCCATCTTCGGCAGTTCCACCCATTCCAGTTCCTCCGCCCAGCACTTGGGACAGATTACCTGCGGTGGAAAGGTGATGTGCCCACACTTTTTACATTTGGTAGTGGTGAATTTACCAGCCCTCAAATTATCGTAAAAGGGGTATATCCGGTTGAACTCCGGCGCCTCGAAGGGCCAGATATCCATTTCACCGATGTATTGCCCGTCCAGGGCCGGTGTGCCTACTATTTCAGCTTTCTGTAATTCAGCCATTTTTTATCTCCTTATGTAAGAGTTTCTTAATCTTCTTATTTAACGGGCTCTTTGCCGTACACGACAACCGTATGCTGCGCGCAGGTGCCGCTCAAGTTATGCGTCAGGCCGAAGGCGGCGTCCTTGACCTGGTGAATAGCCCTACCCTGCAACTGCTTGCATATTTCAATAGCCTGGCGGGCGCCGGAAGCCCCAAAGGGATGCCCGTAAACCAGCAGTCCGCCGTCGGTATTGGTCGGTATAGACCCCTTGATGCCGATTTCTCCAGAGGCAACGAAAGCTCCGCCCTCTCCCTTCTTACAGAAACCGAGCTCTTCAAGCTCGATGACCTCAGAAATGGTGAAGCAGTCATGCGTCTGGATTACGTCCATGTCCTTGGGAGTTAGTTTAGCATTCTTGAAAGCCACTTCACCCGCTTTCTTAAGGTGAGGCCACTCGGCGAGTGTATCACCGGGCCAGCCGGCGGACATACTATGGGTAGCGTGCTGCCCCGTGCCGCGTAAGTATACGAGCGGCCGGTTGCTCATGGCTTTAGCGCGTTCTTCCGATGCTATAATAACAGCGGAGGCGCCATCAGATAACGGACAGCAATCATAAAGCCCGAAAGGGTCGGCAATTATCCTGGCTTCCAGAGCTTGCTCCATAGTGAGTGTCCTACCGCCAAAATGGCCATTCGGACTATCCGTCCCGTAGTTATAGTTAGTAACAGAAACATGTGCCATTTGTTCCTTGGTGGTCCCGTAGCGTTTCATGTGCATCTTGGCAATCATGGCGAAAAACGGCGGTGGCACCCCCAGTCCCATGGCAGAATCCCAGTCATGGTCGTTGACCGCCAGCTGGGTGTAATTGGTCTCCCAGCGCTGCGGCATATACACCTTTTCTCCGCCGGTTACCAAGATTACATCGGCGATGCCGCTTTCAATAAGTCCTTTGGCCACGATAATAGCCGAGTTGGAACCAGCGCAAAGCGTGTCCACCCGAATACAAATTGAAGTTGGACTTAACCCTAATCTTTGTACAACAAGCGGCGCGGTATTCAATGCCGAAGAATGCCTGCCTGCCATAGTCGTGGCGACGATAAGCCCGTCGATATCCACCGGCTTTAAGCCAGGAATATCATCTGCGCATGCCCTCATCGCCTCCTGTATCATATCCAGCAAATGCGCCTGCCTGACACCGAATTTGCTTGTCCCTCCGCCGACGATTACAGCGTTCCTTTTCTGTGCCATGTTAGTCTCCTTTTCCCCCGTTATTGATTCTGTTATTTGAAAAGTGTGATGAAAATCCAGGTAGAATGAATAGCCGCCCCTATTTCCACTTCCTCATACTAATAATCATAGCAGAAAACGCGGCCGACGGCAAAGTATCCCAACGTATGAATCACATCATTATATCTGTATCAATGTTTTCTCTATTATTATTTGACACTCGCTTTCAAAAATAGCTAAACTAAAACGTTCGTTGTTTTCAAGAAAGGAGATTACGCATGGCTAAAAGCAAAGAAAATATAGTGCTTTCCACTCTGTGGTCGGCTGGCTGCGGCTCTCACGGCGGCTGCGGCTGTGAAATATACGTTCAAGATGGGAAAGTAACCAGAGTAGAGGGTGATAAAAATCATCCTTTCAATCAGGGTCGATTATGCGCTAAAGGCCTGGCGATATCCCAATATATGTACCACCCCGACCGCGTCCTTTACCCCCTCAAGCGTGTCGGCGAGAGAGGCGAAGGCAAGTGGCAGCGCATCACCTGGGATGAAGCCTATGATACTATCGAGAAAAAATTGAAGGATATCCGTACTAAATACGGCGCTGAATCTGTTATCTTCTGTCAGGGCACCGGTCGCGATATCGGCGGCCCTATCACCTTCCTGATGTATGCCTACGGCAGCCCCAACTGGGTACAGGTCGGTCTGGCTGGCCACGCCTGCTATACACCGCGATTAGGCGCTATGTTCGCCACACAGGGACAATACAGCGTCGCCGACTGCTCCCAGTTCCTCGAAAAGCGCTACGACTCTCCGGAATGGACACCGCCTAAATACATTATCATGTGGGCGCAGAACCCGGCTGCCGGCTGCCACGACGGCTTCTACGGCCACTGGATTATCGACTGCATGAAGCGGGGCTCCAAGTTGATTACCATCGACCCGCGTGCCACCTGGTTCACCACCCGATCGGAGGTCCATCTGCAGAACCGACCGGGCACCGATGGCGCGATTGCCCTGGGCATGCTTAATGTCATTATCAATGAAGGCATCTACGATAAAGCCTTTGTAGAGAAATGGTGCTACGGCTTCGACGAGTTGAAAGAACGTGTCCAAGAATATACCCCGGAAAAAGTAGAAAAGATATCCTGGGTGCCTGCTGACCTTATTAGGAAAGCGGCACGACTTTACGCCAAGAATAAGCCATCTGCTATTCAGTGGGGCGAGCCGGTGGACGCCATGCCGGCCGGCAGCGTCGTCGCCCAGGCCATAAATCATCTCTGGGCTATTACGGGAAATATAGATAACCCCGGCGGTAATGTCATCGCCCGTAACTCGCACGGCGTGACCACCTATCCCTTCAGTTCCGCCGAGCTTACCAAGCTCTATGGCGCCGACCTTGTTAAGAAACTCAACGAAAAGCGTATCGGCGCCAATGACTACCCCATGATTAAGAATTTCCGCGGCTGGGTTCAGCCGGATGTCCTGATTAATCAGCTGGAGACTGGCAAGCCGTATCCAGTAAAAGGCGCCTGGATACAGACCTCCAATATTCTCGGCGGGCAGGCCGCCGACCCCAGGCGTCATTATAACGCTATGAAGAAGCTTGACTTTATCGTATATGTCGACCTTTTCCAGAATCCCACATCGATGGCGTTAGCAGATATCTTTCTCCCTGCCGCTACCATCTGCGAAAAGGAAAGTTTCCGCTCCTGGTGGCAGCCACTCGGCGTAAGTGTAAAGGCCGTCAATGGCGTCGGCGAAGCCAAGTCCGACTGGGATATTAACCTGGAACTGGCTAAAAGGCTGGCTACAACCCCTATAAAATACAATACCGTCAGAGAGCTTATCGACGATAGGTTGAAGGATGGCAACACCAACTTCGAGAAACTCAAGGCTAAAGGCTGCTGGGAATACCCCCCGGAAGGCCACAACACCCGCCCCTATTACCGCTATGAAAAAGGCCTCCTCCGCACTGACAGCAAACCAGGCTTCGAAACTCCTTCCGGCAAGGTGGAATTATTTTCCAAGAGATACGAGGAGTGGGGACTCGATCCACTCCCGTACTACGAGGAGCCTAAAGAAAGCCCCACCGCCAGCCCCGATTTAGCCAAGAAATACCCGCTCATCCTCACGACGGGCCGACGCTCGCCGGTATTTTTCCACTCCGAGCACCGCATGATACCCTGGCTGCGCGAGTTAGACCCCTTCCCGATGTGTGAAATCAATGACAAGACCGCCGCAACGCTGGGCATTGATAACGGCGACTGGGTCTATATAGAGAATACCCGCGGCAAGGTTAAAATGAAGGCTAAAGTCACCCCCACCTCCCATCCTCAAGTAGTTACCGCTCCTCACGGCTGGTGGCTGCCGGAGACCGACGGCAAAGAACCCAATTTATTCAGCACCTGGGAATACAATATTAATAATCTTACCTCGATGGGCAACCAGGCTAAGTCCGGCTTCGGCGGGACTGACTACCGCTCCAGTCTCTGCCGCGTACATAAAATTGAAGGTGGAAAGGAGTAGCCATGGCTCATAACGGGTTACTTATTCAATACGATTGGTGCACCGGCTGTCACGCTTGTGAAGTCGCCTGTAAGCAGGAACACAATTTTTCCGAGGGCATGGTCGGCATCAAAGTAGATGAAGTTGTCTCGACCGCTCCGGACAAGGTGTACGTGGACTATATGCCCTATACTACCAGGTTCTGCGACCTCTGCACCGAAAGGACTAAGTCCGGCGAACAACCAGCCTGCGTCAAACATTGCCAGGCTACCTGCATAACTTACGGAACAATAACCGAACTGGCAAAACTAATGGAAAAACAACCTCGCTCCTCCATTTTCGCCCCCAAGTAATTTATATCGTTTAAAAATCAAAGAGCGAAGCGACTGATTTAACTCCATGTCGCTTCGCTTCTTTTTTGAATTCTATTTATTATTTAGTACTGCTATCTCTCTTCTAGCCGAAGGGGTTCGCTGCCGGGCTCTTATATCCCGCAAACAGGCCACGCGGCGCCTGTTGTACCAGTTCTTCCATCGTCCACGGCTTGCTGTCGAACTTGGTCAGGTTGTTGGAATGTATGGACTCGGAGTACATACTTATCGTATTTCCCCCTAGTGTAAATATAGACCCACTCACATTAGCCGCCGCATCCGACGCCAGGTAACAGACGAAGGGCGCCACATATTCCGGACCGGGCGTCATTTTCATCATGTCCTCGCCGAATTTCATATTATCGAAAACAAAGGGAATATCTTCTTTATTCACCGTCGAAGGATAAGTATCAAGTTCATATGAAGCCCTGGTCTTAGCAAACGGTGAAAAACAATTACAGGTGATGCCGTATTTATGTAACTCTATCGCCGCGGCTTTGGTCAGTCCAACCACCCCCGCGTTAGCGGCGCAGTATTCCGCATGTTTTATTACGTCGCCCTGCCAGGCCCTTGAAGTGGTGTTGATAATCCTCCCCCACTTCTGTTTAATCATATGCGGTATAGCATGGCGCATAGTATTGAAATATCCTTTGGGCTTTACCCTCGTTACCTTGTCCCAGAGCTCTTCCGTCATTTTTTCGATGGGACTGAACCCAAAACCTCCAGCGACATTTACCAGTATATCTATCTTGCCGAAACTTTTTACAGCTGTATTGATTAGTTTTTCGGCAACGGCGAAGTCTGATATATCTCCGAAAAACGATAATGCTTCCCCACCCATTTCTTTAATAGTTTGTGCCGTTGTCTCTGCGTCGCCGTTGATAGCGGCCGTCTCTTTCTCGAACCATTCCTTTTTCTTGCTATCGAGCTTTTTTATCTGCGCATCGCTTATCATTTGCTTACCAGTTGAGCCCGGCTTACGGTTGTTGGTGACTACCTTAGCGCCTTCCTTGGCCAGCCCGATGGCTATCGCCCTGCCAATTCCCTGCCCCGACCCCGTCACCACCGCGACTTTTCCTTTCAATGCATCACTCATTATCCATCCTTCCTTCCTTTCTGTTTCTCGGTTCCTTGTTGTTTATCTCTTTTTTACCTTCTTAAAATTTTCTATCTTTATCTCCAGCGCCTTTTGTTGTATTACCAGCGTAAGGTCGCTGCGCGTCTTTTCCAGCACTCCTCGCACCATGTCCGTAGTCCGCCTTAGTCCTCCGGTCAAGGCGTCGGGGAAGTCCATGGTCACCAGAATACTATAAATATCATCCATGACCGAAAGCAGCTCTTCACCTCTGGAGAGGTCACCCTTACGCATCGCATCGAGTAAATACCTCCTGATTTCACCAACCGCTTCCCCCAGTCCGTTAAGATAGCCTGCTGCATCCACACCCAGATCTCCTAGTCCAGGCAATTTCTTACCGGTTACCAGTGCCAAGGTGATGTTCGCTTCGGCCAGTTCTTTTTGGGCGTCTCTAACGGCGCCGGTGTTCGCCAGTTCCCGGTACTGTTCAACTGCTTTTTCCGCTTCTGTCAGCACCTCTCGGGCGGACTCTATCTGTTTTTCCGCCTCGCCGAACTCCTGCCGGTGTACCGCGCGTATTGCCGTGCTGCTGTAACGTATTGAATCGCGGCAGAGCGGCAACATTTTCTCCCTCGCCTCGTCTTTAGCTATAAGTTCTTTTCTTATCTGCTCCGCTATTACATCCAGACTATCCACTTTTAGCCCCCTTGATTATGTTTACCAGTTCCCTGGTGGCTTTCTCTATGTCATCCGCGCCCATTACAGCGCTGATTACCGCGGCGGCGTTCGCTCCGGCTTCCATCACTTCCGTAATATTTGCTTTGTTTATACCACCAATGGCTACTATTGGTAAATCAAGTACTTTCTTTATTTTACTAATTCTCTCCGGACCGACAACCTCGGCAGACTTTTTTGTTGTAGTGGCAAACATAGCTCCTATACCCAGATAGTCAGCCCCCTCTTTACCGGCTTTTTTTGCTACTACCATAGTACGCGCCGAGTAGCCGAGTATCATATCTATGGGAAGCAATTTCTTCAATTCGCCGGCCGGCATATCTTCCTGCCCCGCGTGCAATCCGTCGGCTTTTACCGCCAATGCTATTTCAAGGCTATCGTTCACGATAAAAAGCACGCCTTTTTCCCGACAAACCTCCTGTATATCCCCGGCCATATCGAGAAATTCCCTGTGGCTGCATTCTTTGCAGCGTAGCTGGATCACACTCGCACCCCCCTTTATTGCCTGTTTGGCCACATCGGCAGGTTTTCGCCCTTTCAGCCATGCCGCGTCGATTATGACATATATTCCCTTGATTCGCTCCAGTTTATCTTTGCGTGATATTCTGGCGACCAGTTCCTTTTCAAGGGTATAAAGCTCGAAGCGCGCTTTTCGGTACTTCTCCGAGTCAAGATTAAGTGCGGGTATCTTGCCCATCTCTTCCAGGACTCGCAGCGACTCCTGCGCCCGCTTGGCATTGGCGGCGATTATACCCTGCGGTTCTCGTTCATTCTTCTCACCAGTGGCATTCATGTCACTACCGATATCCCCCACCACGTCTCTCGAATTGATAAGCTTCTTATACATTTCCGCATTGGTTTCGACTGTCCGGTGCCTCATGTCCTTGAGTTTTTGCATTAAAACAGCGTCGTTCAGCGTCATACGAGCAAATTCTTCAAGGACACGCAACCCCTCGCCAAGTCGGTTAATGTTGGCGTCGATGATACGGAATTGGTCGTTGGAAAGCTCTTTCATAGTGCTATGCCTTGGTGGTTAATTTTAGCACAGCTTTAATGACTCTTGAAAATTATCAATCTTCTTCACCGACGGCGTTTTCGATGATTTCAATACGCGTTATCCGGCAGTTCTTTTCCATCTCTATCGCCACCACATCGATACGCCAGTCTGGCGGCAGGTTATCGTGTTCCTGCCGATAGTATTGCGCCAGTGTTCTTAATTTATCTCTCTTTGCCGGTGTTATTGATTCCTCCGGACTGCCGAAAAGTCGACTCTTTTTCGTCCTCACCTCGACGAATACCAGGGTACCTGCCTGCCTCGCGACAATGTCGATTTCACCCTCGGGGCAGCGGTAGTTGTTTTCCAGGATTTCATAACCGTTTTCCCCAAGAAAGTCACAGGCAATACGTTCGCCGAGCGCTCCGGTTTCACTTCTTTTCATGCTTGATGACCTGCTACTTCACTTACCGGACGGAACGAGCGGCGATGAAGTGGACAGGGTCCTTTTTGCCGCAGGCATTTCAGGTGACTTACCGTACCGTAGCCTTTATGTTCCGCAAAGCCGTAGCCGGGGTAGTCTCTGTCCATCTCCACCATCAATCTGTCGCGTGTTACCTTGGCGATTATCGAGGCGCAGGCGATTGAAAAGCACAAACTGTCCCCGAATTTTATCCCTCTTTGCGGTAATTTTATTTCTGTTAGTTTGAAGTAATCAATCAATAGGAATTGCGGCGCCGGTTCCAGCTGTTCGATGGCTTTTATCATAGCAATTCTTGTAGCCTTGGCTATTCCAAGGTTATCAATATCTTTGCTTGATGAAGAGCCTACGCCAATAGATACAGCCGTTTCTTGAATATAGTCGTAGAGATATTCGCGTACTTCCGGCAGCAGCTGTTTACTGTCTCTCACGCCGCTCCTCCATCCCGACCTGAATTTCTCCGGCAGGATTACCGCCGCAGCTACCACCGGCCCTACCAAAGCCCCCCTCCCTACTTCATCCACTCCGGCGATAAGCCGGTATCCCTGTTTCTTTAGCAGTTTTTCCTCTGCCAGCGACGGCTTCTGTCTTCTCACGGAAACCTGCCTTTATTTTTTGATTAGTTTGTTTACCCTCTCCCAGATAATTCTCGCTATTGCCTCTTTACTCTTGGTAGCGTCTATCACCAGCCAGCGTTTTATTTCAGCCTCAGCTAGCTTTAAAAATCCATTCCTAACACGCTGGTGAAAGGCCCGACTCTGCGTCTGGAAACGGTCCGTCCTTACTTTTTTCTTTCGTTCCAGCCCTTTTTCTATCGGCACATCCAGTAGAATAGTAAGGTCTGGCACCACCCCCTGCATCGCAATGCTGTTAACTCGTTTCACATCTGATAAATCAAGTCCGCGTCCGTAGCCCTGGTAGGCTGTGGTCGAGTCCGAATACCGGTCGCAGATAATGTTAGTCTCTTTTTCCAGATTTGGCTTGATTACTTCCGTTACCAACTGCGACCGCGAAACATTAAATAAAAATAATTCTGCCAGCGGTGATATCTTAATGTCCTGCGACCATTTAAGCAGGCTGGTCACTCTTTTCCCCAGTGCTGTAACCCCCGGTTCGTGAATCAACAGAGCGGGAACTGACATCTTTTTAAGTCGCTTGTACAGCAATCTGGCCTGCGTACTTTTGCCGCAACCCTCCCCACCCTCGAAGGTAATGAAAAAAGACATTTATCTGTCTATCTCTCCTGCTCTTTGTATATCCTAACCCTACGGTTGGGGTCACGTCCCCTGCTCTGCGACCTAAGGTCGTTTCTCTGGGCAATCAGGTGCTGCAGTCTTCTTATATAAGCACTCTGTGGACTAAGATCGATAGATTCACCGCCTTCGCTTACCTGTTCTGCCGCTTCTTCCGCTTCATCGACCGCTGCCTGCACATCCCTGACTTTACCTCTATCTCCCACACCAGCATTTAATGTCCCCAAGAATTGCCTTATCTGCGGCGGTGTGTTGCCGCGTAAAACATAAACTGGTATATGTTCGTTCTCCGCATCCCTTACCCTCTGCGGTTTACGCCGGTAATAATTTTTCGATGTTACCAGCATCGTTGCGTCCCGGAGCCTACCCACCACATCAAGGTCGAGGTGCATTTCGTGCCCTATCTGCAATACCCTCGACTTATTTACTCCGAAGAGAAACAGTTTTAAATCTTTGTTATCCCTGGCCTTCTTTTTACCCTTTACAGCAACAGTCTTTTCTTCTTTCAGTTTTTCTATCCTCACTTCGCCGTTTTCATCAAGCCAGCGTGTTTCCGTCGCGGGTGGAATGCCCCTTAAAAGTATGTCCACCGCCTCGCCCACGTCCGGGTGAATGGCGACCCTATCCCGCTCCTGTATCTCCACCACAATATCGAAGGTCGGCGGCGACTTTCTCTCAAGTATCGACTTCTGTGTACCGCGTCTGCGGGCTTCTTCGTCGCCCAGGGTTACCGACTGTATCCCACCGATGAGGTCGGTTAGTGTGGGGTTCATCATCAGGTTTTCCAGTGTGTTGCCGTGTGCCGTGCCGACAAGCTGCACACCCCTCTCTGCTATCGTCCTAGCTGCCATCGCCTCAAGTTCCGTCCCGATTTCATCGATGACGATAACCTCCGGCATATGGTTCTCCACAGCCTCTATCATTACTGCATGCTGCAGACTCGGCGCGGCCACCTGCATCCTGCGTGCATGACCGATTGCCGGGTGCGGTATGTCCCCGTCACCTGCTATTTCGTTAGATGTATCAACAATAACAACCCTTTTACCTGCTTCGCCGGCCAGCACCCGCGCTACCTCACGTAACATAGTTGTCTTGCCCACCCCCGGCCTCCCGAGTAATAGCACACTTTTCCCCGTTTTCACCAGGTCTTCAATTATATTAATCGTCCCGAAGACAGCTCTACCTACACGACAGGTAAGTCCGACAACATCCCCTCGCCGATTGCGTATCGCAGAAATGCGATGCAGCGTACGCTCGATACCGGCGCGGTTGTCCTCCCCAAATTTCCCGATACGCGTGACCACGTAATCAAGGTCCGATTCGTCTATCTCTTTCTTATCGAGTACCATTTCACGCCTGGGAAAACGCGCCTCCGGTTCACGCCCCAGGTCAAGCACCACCTCCAGCAGTTCACTGATGTCGCTCTGTTTTAATAGAGGCGTTTTGATATGTGGCGGAAAGATATCGAGAAGGGCGTCCAGGTCGTCCGTTATTACCTTTTGCACATGCGCCTCCCCGCTTTGTTAATTTCTTTTTCCGGTGACTATTTCCAGGAAATACTTATGAAACCGCAGGTCGTTAGTCAATTCAGGGTGAAAAGCCATTCCCAGCAGCTTATCCTGCCTGGCAGCCACCGCCGTGTTGTCGTCCAATCGCGCCAGCACCTCCACGTTATTTGAATAGCGTTCTATAATCGGCGCGCGAATAAACACAGCCGGGAAAGGTTTTTCCCCCAGTACAGGTATTTTTAAGTCGGTCTCGAAGCTATCTACCTGCCGCCCGAAGGCATTACGTTTTACTGTAATATCCATCAGGCCAAGCGACCGCGTGGTATTGCCGGATATTTCACTGGCCATTAGTATCATACCGGCACAAGTACCGAATACAGGCATCCCGTCTCTGGCCAAAGCAGTGATTTCTTCCGCCAGTTTATAGCTGTCCATTAAGCGACTGATAGTAGTGCTTTCGCCGCCGGGAATAATCAGCCCGTCCACTCCTTTTAATTCCACAGGCAAACGGACGGGCATAGCCTCAATATCTAGTTTATTCAGCGTTATAATATGCTCTATAAAGGCTCCCTGCGATGCAAGGACACCGATTTTCATACTACCAGCCTCTTTTTGCGAGTAATTCCTCATCAGGGATTTGCTTGACATCCAGTCCGGGCATGGCTTCGCCCAGCTTCTTGGATACCTCAGCGATAATGCCGGGGTCTTTATAGTGCGTCGTCGCTTTGACTATCGCCTTAGCCCGCACTTCCGGGTTGCTCGACTTGAATATGCCCGACCCCACGAATACGCCTTCCGCCCCAAGCTGCATCATCAGCGCTGCATCCGCCGGTGTTGCCACACCACCCGCCGCAAAGTTTACCACTGGCAGCTTGCCGGTCTTGTGCACCTCCATCACCAGCTCGAATGGTGCTCCTAGTTCTTTAGCCGCCTTCATCAGTTCATCCTGCGGCATATTCACCAGCCTGCGGATGCCGTCCATCACGGCCCGCATGTGTCGTACTGCTTCTACGATATTGCCGGTGCCCGCCTCGCCCTTGGTCCGTATCATGGCCGCTCCTTCGCCGATACGTCGCAACGCCTCCCCTAGGTCGCGGCAGCCGCATACGAATGGTACCTTGAAATCATGTTTCCAGACGTGATTGTTTTCATCGGCCGGAGTTAATACCTCCGACTCGTCGATATAGTCCACCCCCATCGCTTCCAGCACCTGTGCCTCCACGAAGTGCCCTATACGGCACTTGGCCATTACCGGTATGGTAACCACTTTCAAAATATTCTCGATCACGGTGGGGTCGGCCATCCGGGCAACTCCTCCGGCGGCGCGTATATCAGCCGGCACTCTCTCCAGAGCCATTACCGCACAGGCCCCCGCCTCCTCGGCGATTTTAGCATGCTCTGGGGTAACAACATCCATGATTACGCCGCCCTTGAGCATCTGAGCCAGTCCTGTTTTTACTTTCCACGTCCCCTTTTCCATGTCCGCCTCCTCTGCCTGATTATTGATACTATAATTCTACTACTGTTATTACTGCTTGGCAACAGAATCCTTTTTGCCTCGGCAGTGCTTTTTTCTTTGACTGTTTTTGCCCGATGTGTTAAAACTTAAAAGTCAACGGAGAAATTTTCGCTTATGCAACCAATCGATATAGTAATCTTTATTGTTATAATACTCGTTTTAATCGGCATCACTGTATTCCTTCATCGAAGCGAGGCTAAATCTAAAAATAAGCACAAAATAGCCGCTTATAATCTGCTTGAAGAGAAGAACCCTGACCCCCAGAAAATAAAAAATACCATTAGAATGCTAAGTCTCTACGGAGGCCGCTTCCGCCGAGACCAAGAGTTCGACCAGCTTATCAGAATGCTTACCGATTTGTTGCATGAAACCGATAAGAGCAGCGCCCGATCCGATAAAAAAGTCAAAAAATAAGAGGCCTTTTCTCCGGCATACCGGGGCGGCGGGGGTAATTCGGTGGTGTCGGCAATAGTTTATCGATAATCAATAACCATCGGTCGTCTCTAAGCTCCTCAAGCTCTACACGTTTTAGTTCCCGTAAGTCCCCACCCATGACCGAAATAGCTTTTTTAGATTTTTCGATCTCTTTGGTGATATCCCCTTTCTTCTGGACGATGCTCCAGCCCCCGATACTGCAGAACGGCAGCATTAATTCCGCCAGTGCCGGCAGAGACGCTACCGCCCGGGAAAGGACGATATCGAACTTTTCACGGTATCGGATGTCATGGGCGGCTGTCTCCGCACGTTCCGCGACTATCGCCACGTTTGTAAGTTGCAACTTCGCCGTTAATTTTCCCAGGAATTGCGCTTTTTTTAAAGTGGCTTCAATCAGGGTCAGGGCAATATCCTGAAAAACAATTTTCAAAGGTATGCCCGGTAGTCCAGCACCGCTACCGATATCAGCTACTTTTAAACCTTTTTTGATGTTCCTTATAACCGAAATTACAGTTAAAGAATCAAGGAAATGCTTTATTTGTACCTCTTTATAGTCTGTAATACTGGTCAGATTAATTCGCTTGTTCCAGTTGGTCATTTCACAATAGTAAGTCTCGAACTGGTCTAACTGGAAAGAAGTGAGAAAAATCCCCAATTTCTCCGCAGCCTGTTTCAACTTTTCCATCGCCCATATTTTACAACATTGCCAAGAATAGTCCATTTCCTACGTAATATCAAGCATAAGATAATAACCTGTGCCCTGTTTACATAAGCTATTGTTCTCAAGCTGATTTTATGATATACTGTCAATTGACCTGAAACTCCTGATTCTTAAGATTAATATACTTTGGGAGGTCTACTAAATTGCCAGATTCTGCAACTATCAAACAGCTCCTCGAGGCGGGAGCACACTTCGGTCATCAAACGGGTCGTTGGCACCCGCGGATGAAAAACTACATCTTCACCAAGCGCAACGGCATCCATATCATCGACCTGGAAAAGACCGCCGTTATGCTGGATAAAGCCTGTGACTTCATCCGTGACCTCGTCGCCGAGGGAGAGACAATACTCTTCGTCGGCACCAAGAAGCAGGCGCAGGAGTCCGTCGAAGAAGAAGCCAAGCGCTGCGGCATGTACTACGTCAATCAGCGCTGGCTGGGCGGAATGCTCACCAACTTCGCCACGATTCAGGCGCGTGTCGACCAGCTGGTAAGACTGGAAGACCAGAACGCCAAGGGCGAACTTGGGAGGCTTTCTAAAAAAGAGGCCGGCAAAATTACAGAGAAAATCGACCATCTTAACAAGCAAATGGGCGGCTTCAAGGAAATGACACGCCTGCCGGGAGCACTATTCATCGTCGACCCCACTAAGGAAAAAATAGCGTTGGCTGAAGCTAAGCGCATGAGTATACCCGTAGTAGCGATTGTCGATACCAACTGCAACCCGGATGAAATCGATTATCCTATCCCTGCCAACGACGACGCTATTCGAGCTATCAAGCTTATCTGTACCAAGATAGCGGATGCGACTCTTGAGGGAAAAGCCGGCATGGCTACCAGCGTGCCTACCGAGGTAATAGAAGGTAAAGCGATAGCTGAAGCCGAAGGCGAAGAAATCGCCGATACATCCGCATCGGAACCGCTCGTTTTCTCACCCGATGAAGACTAAGGAGGAATGCTTGGATATCAGTACAGAAATGATCAAAGCCCTCCGTGAGCAGTCGGGCGCCGGTATAATGGATTGCCGCGGCGCTCTGGTCAGCTGCGGAGGAGATATGGATAAAGCTCTAGAAGTCCTTAGAGAAAAGGGGCTGCTTAAAGCCCAGAAAAAATCGGAGAGGGCGACCAGCCAGGGACTGGTGGAAGCATACATCCACACGGCAGGCCGCATCGGGGCGCTGGTGGAGGTAAACTGCGAGACGGACTTTGTAGCCCGCACCGATGAATTCAAGGGTCTTGCCCACTGCCTAGCGATGCAGGTGGCCGCGATGGACCCACAATATATATCAGAGAAAGATATCCCTAAAGGCAAGGAAGTAACTCCTGCTGAAGCCTGCCTGATGCAGCAACCTTATATTAAAGACCCTACCAAAACCATCAATGATATTATCACCGAGACTATTGCAAAAACAGGAGAAAATATCAAAGTAAGCCGATTTATCCGATACGAACTTGGCAGCTAGAGACTGAAAATGCCTGAAATCAAATATAAAAGAGTATTGCTCAAGCTAAGCGGCGAGGCTTTACGCGGCAAAGGCAGCTATGGCATCGACAACAAGACCCTCAACAGGATTGCACTTCAGATAAAAGAAATCGTTAAGCTCGGCGTCGGTGTCGGTATCGTGGTTGGCGGTGGTAATATATTCAGGGGATCCGAGGCCGAAGCTGCCGGCATGGAACGAGTCACCGCCGACTATGCAGGGATGCTGGCCACGGTCATTAATGCTCTTGCCCTCCAAGATGTCCTTGAAAGACTTGGTGTAGATACCAGGACGCAATCAGCGCTGGAAATCGAGAAAGTTTCCGAGCCTTATATCAGGAGAAGGGCTATCCGCCACATGGAGAAAGGAAGAGTGGTCATCTTCGCCGGAGGCACGGGCAATCCCTACATGACAGCCGATACGGCCGGGGCTCTGCGGGCTATCGAGATAAGCGCGGAGGTCCTGCTGATGACCAAGAACGGTGTGGATGGCATCTATACCGCCGACCCGCGGAAAAATCCCAAGGCGGAGAAAATAGAAAAAATTACCCATCTTAAAGCATTAAGCATGCGACTTAAGGTAATGGATACCACGGCGCTATCGCTGTGCCTGGATAATAAGCTGCCCATCATTGTCTTTGATTCCGAAGCTAAAGACGGTATTCTCAAAGCCGTTCTCGGCAAACCTATCGGCACTTTAGTAACAAGCGAGAGTTAATTATGGTCAATGAA
>JAFGOC010000128.1 GCA_016926705.1 Dehalococcoidales bacterium
AATGCCAACGATTAATCAACTGGTCAGAAAAGGGCGGAAAAAAGCGGTCGTCAAGGACAAGACGCCTGCACTCGGGTTTACCTACAACTCGCTTAAAAACCGGGTCATACGGGGCAAGAGCTCGCCGCAGAAACGGGGCGTCTGCATACAGGTGAAGACGACCACCCCCAAGAAGCCCAACTCCGCCCTGCGCAAGATTGCCAAGGTGCGGCTGACCAACCATGTCGAGGTGACCGCTTACATCCCCGGAGAAGGCCATGAGCTCCAGGAGCACTCGGTGGTATTAATCCGGGGCGGGCGCGTACCTGACCTGCCCGGTGTACGCTACCACATCATCCGCGGGACGATGGACACTACCGGTGTAGCCAACCGGAAACAGGGACGCAGCAAGTACGGCGCCAAGAAAGGCAAAGGGAAAGATGCCGAAGCGGAAACCGAATAATACGAGGGAATAAAATGCCTAGAAGAGCAAGACCAGAAAAAAGCGAGATAATACCCGATGCCAAATACCGCAGTATTACGGTATCAAGGCTGATCGCGAAAGTGATGGAGCGCGGCAAGAAAAGAACGGCGGAAAAGATAGTATATAACGCGCTAGAAAAGCTGGGCCAGCAGGTCTCTAAAGACCCGGTGACAGCGCTGGAACAGGCAGTAAAAAACGCCACGCCCCTACTCCAGGTCAAGCCGAGGCGCGTCGGGGGGGCTACCTACCAGGTACCGGTCGAGGTGATGCCCGACCGGGGGCTTTTCCTGGCTCTTTCCTGGCTGATACAGTCGGCACGGTCAAGAAAAGGCAAGGCGATGCATGAAAAGCTGGCCGATGAACTTACCGAGGCCTTCCAGGGACAGGGCACCACGATTAAAAAACGAGAAGATACGCATAAAATGGCCGAGGCAAACCGTGCCTTTGCGCATTACAGGTGGTAAAGAGAACTGGTGATTAATAACAGTGTTAAACTAAAAAATAACAAAATGGCAACGGGAGAGAATAAAGTGTCCAGGGAATTTCCTCTGGAAGATATTCGGAACATCGGCATCATAGCCCATATCGATGCCGGCAAGACGACAGTTACCGAGAGGATACTTTATTATACCGGCCGGACCTATAAACTAGGCGAGGTGCACGAGGGCACCGCGGTCATGGACTGGATGGACCAGGAGCGGGAGCGCGGCATTACGATTACGGCCGCGGCCACAACCTGCTATTGGCGCGAGCACCGCATCAATATTATTGATACGCCGGGACATGTAGACTTTACCGCCGAAGTTGAGCGCAGCTTAAGAGTACTTGACGGCGGCGTAGTTGTTTTTGACGCCGTATCCGGCGTCGAAGCGCAGTCGGAAACGGTCTGGCGGCAGGCGGACAGGTACAAGGTGCCACGTATATGTTATGTCAATAAAATGGACCGCATCGGCGCCAGCTTCAACCGGACGGTCTCCATGATAGAAACACGTTTGCAGGCCAATCCCCTGCCGATACAGCTGCCGCTGGGTTCCGAGGAACGTTTCTACGGCGTGGTCGATTTAATAGCAAACAAAGCATGGCGTTACAGCAACGACCCTAACGCCGGGCCACAGGAAATACCGATTCCCGATGATGAAATCAATAGAGTTCACGAAGCCCGCCAGCATTTAATTGGAAAAATCGCCGAACATGACGATGCACTAATGATAGCCTTCATCGAAGGGCACCAGGTAGAGCCGGAAGAACTAAGAAAAGCCGTCAGGAGGGTAACCCTAAATATCAAGGGCGTGCCCGTTCTCTGCGGCAGCGCCCTGAAAAACATGGGCATGCAAAAGCTTCTCGATGCCGTCGTGGACTACCTTCCCTCGCCGCTGGAAGTCCCTCCGGTAGAGGGCACCGAGACCAAGACAGGCCATAAGGTCACCCGCGAAGCCAGCGATGACGCCCCCTTTTCCGCGCTGGCTTTTAAAGTGGTCACCGACCCCTTCGTGGGGAGGCTGGTCTATTTCCGGGTCTATTCCGGCAGGGTGAAGGTGGGGGCACAGGTATATAATCCTATCCGCGAGAGGCCGGAACGCATCGGGCGACTGCTGCTGATGCATGCCAATCACCGCGAGGACATTACCTACGCCGATACCGGCGCCATCGTGGCTACACTGGGACTCAAGAACACCTTCACCGGAGATACACTCTGCGACCCCTCAAAAGCGATTCTCCTCGAAGCCATCCGCTTTCCCGAACCCGTTATTTCCGTTGCCATCGAACCCAAGACCAGGGCCGACCAGGATAAAATGGGCGAAGCTCTGCTTAAACTCACCGAAGAAGACCCCACCTTTAAGGTTATCTATAATGAAGAGACCGGCCAGACCATTATCTCCGGCATGGGCGAACTACACCTAGAAGTCCTCACCAGCCGACTTATCCGTGAATTCAACGTAGGAGTAAAGGTTGGGCGACCGCGCGTAGCCTATAAAGAGACGATTACCGAGCCGGTCAAGATAGAAGGCAGGTTCGTGAGGCAGAGCGGCGGCCACGGCCAGTACGGCGTGGTCAACGTGGAATTCGAGCCGCAGCCGCGCGGCAAGGGCTTTGAGTTTGTAGATTCCATGAAGGGCGCAGCGATACCGCGGCAGTTTATCCCGCCGGTCAAGGCCGGCATTAAAGAGGCTATGGAGACCGGTGTGGTGGCAGGCTACCCAGTAGTTGATATCAAGGCTACGCTCTACGACGGCAGCTACCATGATGTAGATTCTTCCGAACTGGCATTTAAAATGGCCGGTTCGATTGCTTTAAAAGACGGCGTTAAAAAAGGCAATCCAGTTCTTCTGGAGCCGATAATGAAGCTGGAAGTAGTGACGCCGGAGCAGTTCCTCGGGGATGTCATTGGCGACCTCAATTCAAGGCGAGGGCATATCGGCAAGATAGACCCGCAGGGAGATGCCTTCATTATCCACTGCCTGATACCCATGGCGGAGTCCTTCGGGTACGCCACGAGCCTGCGGTCGCTGACACAGGGCCGGGCGACGCACTCACTGGAATTCCACAGTTACGAGCAACTTCCGCAGGAGAAAGCGGACGAGATTATAGAAAAGGCTGTAGGCAAGTAATATGGCTAAACAGAAAATCCGCATTAAACTAAAGGGGTACGACCACAAGGTAGTCGACCTGTCAGCGAGGCAAATCCTGGAGGCGGTGGAAAGCACCGGGGCGGTGGCGGTGGGACCGGTCCCGCTGCCGACGCGAATCCAGAAATTCAGCGTCATCCGCTCTCCGTTCATCGATAAGGACTCGCAGGAGCAGTTCGAAATCAGGACGCATAAGCGCCTCATCGATATCATCGAGACGACGTCCAAGACAATCGATGCGCTGACCAAGCTGAACCTGCCCTCCGGGGTGGAAATAGATATCAAGTTGTAATTTTGAATGGTGAATTTATGACATTAGGAATTATAGGGAAAAAGCTGGGCATGACCCAGGTATATGATAAGAGCGGCAGGACCGAGGCTGTCACCGCCATCGAGGCCGGGCCCTGCATGGTGATGCAGGTAAAAACCGTGGAGAAAGACGGCTACAGCGCCGCACAGTTGGGATTCGGCGAGGTGAAGCAGGCCAAGACCGGCGGCAAGAAGGGCAAGGGCAAAGATAAAGGGCCGCTCAAGTTCAAGTATCTGCGGGAATTCAGGCTGGAGAACGGTCCGGAAGTGGAAGAGGGACAGAAAATAGATGTGAGCCTGTTTAAAGCGGGAGATACCGTGGATATCTCCGGGATATCGAAAGGCAAGGGTTTTGCCGGAGTCGTTAAACGACATCATTTCAAGGGCGGCCCCAAGACGCACGGCCAGTCCGACAGATGGCGCGCACCCGGTTCCATCGGCTCTACTTCCAGCCCGGGGCGGGTTCTTAAAGGACTGCGCATGGCGGGCCGCATGGGGAATGAGCTTGTGACGGTAAGCAACCTGGAGGTTTATGAGGCCGACCCCGCCCGCAACCTTTTACTGGTAAAGGGTGCGGTGCCCGGTATGACCAGCGGACTGTTAATGATAAAGAAGTCTAAGAGGGAGAAGAAGTAAGTGAAGGTCCCGGTTTATAGCCTATCCGGAGAGGAAGTCCGGAAGATTGAAATAAGCGATAAAGTCTTCGGCGTGCCGTTTAACGAAGCCGTGGTTCATCAGGTAATGGTGGGGCTGCGGGCCAACGCCCGGCAGGGAACAGCCTCGGCCAAGACACGCGGCGAGGTGGCCGGCAGCACGCGCAAGCTCTACCGGCAGAAGGGCACGGGCTACGCCCGGGCCGGCAGCAAGAAATCGCCGACGCGTAAGGGCGGCGGCGTTACCTTCGGGCCTAGACCGCGGGACTACCGGCAGGAGATACCCAAAAAACTACGCCGACTGGCATTGCGGTGCGTCCTTTCCTCTAAAGCGGGGGAAGGCGACCTGAAAATAGTCGAGGCCTTTGATTTTAAAGAACCGAAGACCAAAATAATGACAAAAACGCTGGCGGCACTGGGAATTGAGTCCTCCGCCCTCATCGTAACGCAAAAGTCGGAGGGGAACGTCATCCTGTCCTCGCGTAATATACCGGAAATCACGACAACCCCAGCCAGCGTGCTTAATATTCTGGATATCATGTCCCACAAGACGCTGCTGATGACCGAAGATTCGGTACGCACCGCTGAAGAGATGTGGGGCAACAGTGCCAAGCAGGGGGGCAAAGATGCATCTGTATGAGGTGCTGCGCCGGCCGCTGATTACGGAAAAGAACACGGCGCTGCAGGCGTTGAATAAATATGCCTTTGAAATTGCCGACGGCGCTAATAAAATGATGATAAAAGACGCCGTGGAAAAGGCATTCAAAGTGAAGGTCACGGGAGTTAACGTGGTTACCATGCAGGGCAAGACGAAAAGGATGGGACGCCGCATCGTGCATTCCAGTCCTTGGAAAAAAGCCATCGTCACCCTGCAGCCGGGCGATAAAATCGAGTACTTTGAAGGTGTTTAGTATGAAAGGGGAAGCCAGGTGGCTATAAAAGTATATAATCCTACCTCTCCGGGCCGACGGAACATGACCGGCTATACCTTCGATGAGATAACGAAAACCAAGCCGGAGAAGTCGCTGCTGGCGCCGAAGAAGAGCAAGGCCGGACGTAATTCCCGCGGCAAAATAACCGTACGCCACCGGGGCGGCGGAGCCAAGAGAAAACTACGGATAATCGATTTTAAGCGAGACAAGTTCGATATTCCGGGCAAGGTCGCGTCCATCGAGTACGACCCCAACCGAACGGCGCGCATCGCCCTGATACATTACGTGGACGGAGAAAAACGCTATATCATAGCGCCGGTGGGGCTGAAAGTAGGCGATACGATAATGTCCGGCAACAACGCCGAAATCAAGCCGGGCAACTCCATGCCCATGAAAAACATGCCCACGGGCATCGAGATACACAACATCGAGGTGCAGAAAGGCAGGGGCGGGCAGCTGGTACGCAGCGCCGGAGGCGCGGCGCAGCTGATGGTCAAGGAGGGCGAGTATGTTCTGCTAAGGCTGCCGTCCGGTGAAATCCGCCGTATCCTTAGCGACTGCACCGCTACCATCGGGCAGATAGGCAACCTGGAGCACCAGACCATAAGCCTGGGCAAGGCCGGGCGCAAGCGGCACATGGGGTGGCGGCCGACCGTGAGAGGTTCCGTCATGTCCCCACGCGACCATCCCCACGGAGGGGGTGAGGGGCGCTCGCCGGTGGGTCTGCCCGGGCCGAAGACGCCCTGGGGCAAACCAGCCCTCGGCTACAAGACCCGCAAGCCTAAGGCTTCGGATAAAATGATTGTTAAGCGCAGAGGCAAATAGGCGTATAAAGAGGAAAAATGTCAAGATCAATCAAAAAAGGACCGGCAGTTGACGAAAAGCTGGTAAAAAAGGTAGATGCCGCGATACGTTCCGGCAAAAAGACGGTCATAAAAACGTGGTCCAGGAGCTCGACCATACTGCCGCAGATGGTGGGACTTACCATCGGGGTGCATGACGGCCGCAGGCACGTGCCTATCTATATCAACGAGAACATGGTAGGCCACAAGCTGGGTGAGTTTGCCCCGACCCGTATGTTCAGAGGACACGGGACTAGAGCGGATAAGGAATAAACCGGAATAAGGTATAAATAACCATGGAAGTTAGAGCTATAGCGAAAGACACCGGACTACCCGCCAGCAAAGTACGCCCGCTGGCGGACATGGTGCGGGGCAAAAGAGTCGACGAGGCATTAAGTCTGCTTCAGTATACGCGCACGCCCAAAGCAAAATACCTCGCCAAAATAGTGAAGTCAGCCGTGGCGAACGCGGAAAACAACTACCAACTAGACCCCGCCGACCTTAAAATATCGAAAATACACGTCGATGTCGCCCCGAGCCTGCGCCGCTACCGGCCACGGTCGAGGGGACGGGCAAACCCGATACGAAAGCATTCCAGTCACATCACAGTGATAGTTGCGGAACAGGAGGGTTAATTGGGACATAAAGTTCACCCGGTAGGGTTCAGAATCGGAGTCATCAAAGACTGGCAGTCCAAGTGGTACAGCGAAGCTCATTACGCCGAGTTCATACAGGAGGACAACAGGCTCCGGAAAACAATCATGTCCAAATACCCCGACGCCGCTATTTCACTGATAGAAATCGACCGGCAGGCAAAGGATGTTACTATCACCCTGCATACCGCCCGACCCGGTATCGTTATAGGGAGGGGCGGCCAGCGTGTCGACGAGATGAGGCAGTTCCTCGAAGGACTTATCGGGAAAAAGATACGCCTTAATATACAGGAAATACGCCAGCCGGAACTGGACGCCTATCTGGTAGCAAAATCAGTGGCGGAACAGATAGAGCGCCGGGTAGCTTACCGGCGAGCCATGAAACAAGCCATCTTCCGCACCATACAGTCGGGAGCCAAGGGCATAAAAATAAGCGCGGCCGGCAGGCTGGCTAATGCAGAAATCGCACGTCGACAGACACTCCATGAGGGGCAGGTGCCTCTCCACACACTGCGGGCGGATGTCGATTACGGTTTTACCGAGGCGCATACCACGCTGGGGCGCATCGGGGTGAAAGTCTGGATATACAAAGGCCAGGTGCTGCCCGAATTGAAGATAGCCGAAGAGGAAGCCAAACCTGCGGAAGCAGAGGCCGAAACAGCCGAAATACCCACGATAGAGGAAAAACCGGCTGAAGTCGAAGAAAAGCCAACCGAGGTAGAGGAAAAAGAGGCCGCAGCAGCAGAAGAAAAGCCGGCTAAAAAAGTCACTGCTGCAAAGGCAAAAGAAAAACCGGTGAGACCAACTAAAGCAGCACCAGCAAAAGCAGAGGAAAAACCGGCTAAACCAAAAGCTAAAAAAACAGTTGAAAAAGCGGAGATTAAGGAACCGGCAACTAAAGTGACCAAGAAGAAAGCAACCAAGGAAAAAGCTGCAGAGACCAAAGTAAAAGAGGCAAAGACAGAAGTTAAGGCAGCCAAGGCAGAAAAGGAGAAAACGGCGCCCAAGAAACCGCCAAAGAAAGCAGCTGCGACTGAAATAAAAAAGGCCACTCCCAAGAAAACCAAGACCGTAGCTAAGAGTAAGAAAGAGGAAAAGGATGCAGCAGCCTAAACGAGTAAAATACCGCAAAGCTCAAAGAGGCAGTCGCACCGGGAGAGCCAATTCCGGCAATACCGTGAGTTTCGGCGAATACGGGCTGCAAGCACTGGAATCGGCCTGGCTAACCAGCGCGCAAATAGAGGCAGCGAGGCGCGCCATCACACGCCATATACGCCGCGGCGGTAAGGTATGGATACGTATTTTCCCCGATAAACCAGCTACCAAGAAACCGGCGGAAACACGCATGGGAAGCGGTAAGGGACTGCCCGACCACTGGGTAGCCGTCGTTAAGACCGGCAGGATTATGTTTGAAATGGCGGGTGTGGGTGAAAGGGTGGCCCAAGACGCCATGCGGCTGGCGGCGCACAAACTGCCGCTGAAAAGTCGGTTCATTCAAAGAGAAGCTTATGCAACTAAAAGCAGCGGAGAGGCAAAGTAGGGAGTCAAAGTGGCAGACCTGAAAGAATACAGAAATAAGAGCACCGCAGAACTGGCAAAGGATCTGGAGGATTCGCACCAGGAGCTGTTCAACCTGCGCCTGCGCGTCTCCACCAAGCAACTGGCCAACCACCGCGAGGTGAGGAGGGTAAGAAGGAAGATTGCCCGCCTGAAGACGCTGTTGACGGAAAAAGAGCTGGGAATCAGATAGGACAGGTAATAATGGAAGCAAAACGTAAAATCAGATTCGGCAAGGTTACAGGCGATAAGCTGGACAAGACAGTCATCGTGGCCGTGGATACACCTAAGCGCCACCCGCTTTATAAGAAAACCATACGGAGAATCGTTAAATACTACGCTCATGATGAAAAGAACGAATGCAAAGTGGGAGACAAGGTAAAACTCGAAGAAACCCGCCCAACCTCCAAACTCAAGAGATGGCGCGTGGTCGAAATAGTCGTCAAGGGACAGGTAGCCGAGATTAAACCGGAAGAAATAACGAGCTAGGATTTTGGTGAAACAAACATGATTCAGATGAACAGCAGGCTAAAGGTTGCGGATAATTCCGGGGCTCGGGAGATAATGTGCATCAACATCCTTGGCGGCACCCGCCGGAGATATGCTTATCTCGGCGATACCATTGTCGCGACGGTAAAAAAGGCGATACCAAACGCGGCAACCAGGAAAGGCGATGTAGTGCGGGCAGTGGTGGTGCGCACGGCGCACCCTTATCGCAGGATAGACGGCTCATATATTAAATTCGATGAAAATGCAGCGGTTATTCTTAGCGATAAAAACAATCCCAAAGGGACGCGCATTTTCGGGCCGGTAGCCAGAGAATTAAGGGAAAAGCAATATACAAAAATAGTATCGCTGGCGCCGGAGGTACTATAGAGGCAGAGGCAATTATGAACATACACAAAGATGATAACGTGCTGGTTATTGCGGGGAAAGACAGGGGCAAAAAAGGCAAAGTACGCTTTGCCTATCCGCGGAAACAGCAGGTAATTGTCGAAGGCGTGAATTTTATTAAAAAGCACTCCAAAGCCAGAGGGGCCGTTAAACAGGCAGGCATCATCGACCTGGAAGCGCCCATGCACGTTTCAAATGTGATGTTCCTCTGCGGCAAGTGCAATAAACCGGTACGTATCGGTGTGCGCAAGCTGGAGGACGGCCGCAATGTAAGATACTGTCGTTCCTGCGGCGAGGTGATTGACTAAATGGCCAGACTGAAAGATAAATACCGCCAAGAAGTAATACCACGCATGATGGAAATCTGCGGTTACAAGAATATCATGCAGGTGCCTTCCGTGGAGAAAGTCGTGGTAAATATCGGCCTGGGTGAAGCCATTGCCAACGCCAAGGCACTGGAGTCGGCGGAGGCAGACCTGACGGCGATTACCGGCCAGCACGTGCTGACCACACGCTCCAAGAAAGCCATCGCCAACTTCCGGTTGAGGGCGGGAATGCCCATCGGCCTGAAGACGACGCTGCGAGGCGAGCGTATGTGGTACTTCCTCGATAAGCTGTTAAACGCGGTGCTGCCCCGGATGCATGAATTCCAGGGCGTTTCGCCGGAATCATTTGACGGCCGCGGCAATTACACGCTGGGAATTAAAGAGCAAATCCTCTTCCCGGAAATCGAATACGATAAAGTGGATAAAATACGCGGCATGGAAATATCGATTATAACAACAGCCAAGACCGACGAGGACGGCAGGCATCTTCTCGAACTGCTCGGTATGCCTTTTGCTAAGGATGGAGAAAATTAACCATGGCCAAGAAATCAATGGTTTTAAAAGCAAAAAGGACCGCGAAATACAAGGTACGACAGCATAACCGGTGCCAGATATGCGGTCGACCCCGCGCCTATATTCGCAAGTTTGGTATCTGCCGGATATGCTTCCGGCACCTAGCCCTCGAGGCGCAACTTCCCGGAGTGAGAAAATCCAGCTGGTAAGCTGAAGTAACAATAATGGTAGGTGTGACAGTGACAGACCCAATTGCTGATATGTTAACCAGGATACGAAATGCCATCATGGTAAGGCATGATAGCGTACAGGTACCTGCCTCCAAGATGAAGCTATCTATTGCTAAAATCCTTAAAGAAGAAGGTTTTATTGCCGACTACGAGGTGGTGAAAGGGAAAACGCACCGCATGATAAAAATCCAGTTACGGTACCTGGAGGACGATAAACCGGCTATTTCCGGTCTCAAGAGAATGAGCAAGCCGGGACTGCGCATGTATGTACACAAGAGGGAAATACCCCGCGTGTACGGAGGCCTGGGCATTGCCATTCTCTCGACGTCTAAAGGGCTTAAAACAGGACAGGAAGCCTGGAGACAGGGGGCCGGCGGGGAGCTGCTATGCTACGTATGGTAACCCATTTCTCGGAGTTATATATATGTCTAGAGTAGGAAAATCACCGATACCGGTGCCGGCAGGGGTTACGGTGGACATATCCGGCGGGAGTGTCACCGTAAAAGGCCCCAAGGGCGAGCTTAAGCGCTCCATACCCACGGAAATGAGCGTGGCGATGGAAGGCGATAAGTTAGTGGTGGCCCGGCCCAGCGATAATAAGAAACACCGTGCCTACCATGGTCTGACGAGGAGTATCCTGGCGAACATGGTGGAAGGCGTGTCCAAGGGCTTTGAAAAGACACTCGAAATCGTGGGGGTGGGCTACCGCGCAGAAAAAGCCGGCGATAAACTCAACTTGCGGCTGGGGCTTTCCGGCCAGGTAGAAGTCAAACCCATGCCCGGCATCACGCTGGCGGTTGAGGGTACCAGCAAGATAAAGGTAAGCGGGATAAACAAGGAAGAAGTGGGGCAGATGGCGGCGGAAATTCGAGCCCTGCGTCCCCCGGACCATTATAAAGGCAAGGGCATAAGATATTCGGGAGAAAGGGTACGTACAAAACCCGGCAAGGCCGGTAAGGTTGTCGGCAGGCAGTAGCAATGACAAAATCTTATACCAGAGAAGCACGCATAAGAAGGCATAAAAGGGTCAGGCAAAAAGTATGCGGAGATGGGAGCCGGCCGAGGCTTAGCATTTTCCGCAGCCTGAACCATATCTACGCCCAGGTTATCGATGATGCCAAGGGACAGACATTAGTTGCCGCGTCCACACTCGACGCGGAAATAAAAAAAGAGACCAAGAAAAATAAAACCGGCCAGGCGGAACTGGTGGGCGCCTTGCTAGCAAAACGCTCCGCGGCTAAAAAAATAAGCCAAGTGTCTTTCGACCGCGGTGGATTTAGATACCAGGGGCGTGTTAAAGCCCTGGCAGAGGCAGCCCGCAAGGGCGGGCTCAAGTTCTAAGAGAGGAAGCGGCAGTACTGATGAAGCAACCGTTAAGTCGGATTGATGCAAGCGAACTAAATTTAAACGACAAGCTAATTAACGTAAACCGCGTCGCCAAGGTGATGAGGGGCGGCAAGCGACTACGCTTCAGCGCCCTGGTGGTTACCGGCGATGGGGCCGGGCATGTGGGTATCGGCATCGGCAAGGCCAACGAGGTGCCTGCCGCCATCAGCAAAGGCGGCGCCCAGGCTAAGAAGAACCTGGTCAAAGTGCCTTTAGCCGGCAGCACCATCCCGCATGAAATTACGGTCAATTTCGGCGCCGCCACGGTCATGTTAAAACCAGCCGTCCAGGGAACGGGCGTTATCGCCGGAGGCAGCGTAAGAGCAGTGCTGGAGGCCTGCGGCGTCAAGGATATTTTAACAAAGTCGCTGGGCAATACCAACCACATCAATGTAGCCCGGGCGACCATGCTGGCCCTCACCCAGCTTAGAAACCCCAAAGAGGAAACGGCAAAGAGAAAGGCGAACATCATCAAAGAAGAGGCGCCCGCCAATGAGTAAAATACGCGTTACCTGGATAAAAAGCGCTATCGGCTACGAGGAAAGCCAGCTAAAGACACTGCGGTCGCTGGGGTTTCACCGTTTGAACCAGAGCGTTATCCATAACGATTCGAACTCGGTGCGCGGCATGATTAATAAAGTGCGGCACCTGGTCAAAGTGGAGGAAGAGCTTGGTAAAACAAAATGATATCTC
>JAFGOC010000129.1 GCA_016926705.1 Dehalococcoidales bacterium
AGGTACAACTCCTGCGCTTCGATTTCCTTTTTAATAGCTATGTCCAGGACAGACTTCAGAGTTGTTTTTTCAGCCATCGTTATACCTCCTGAAAACCCAGGCCATTTATTTTAGGCGACTTTCTACCGCTTTCCAGTCTATGTTCTTGAAGAACGCCGCTATATAGTCGGCACGTTTGAGCCCGTAATCAATCATAAAAGCGTGCTCGAAGACATCCATGACCAGCACAGGCCGGCAACCAGCCGGATGGCCTACCTCATGCTCGTTAATCCATTGGTTGAACAGGGTGCCGGTAACGTCGTCCTGGTAAAGCACCACCCAGCCGATGCCACGCATGGCACCGGTGGCTTTAAAGTCCTGCTCCCAGGCCTCGTAGCTGCCGAAGGTGGCAGCAAGTTTCTTAGCCAGGGTACCAGACTTATCCAAGGCGGTCTTGCCCCCAAGATTACCGAAGTAGTATTCATGCAGGCGCATGCCGTTAAACTCGAAGCCGAAACGCCGTTTAAGCTCGGCGTATTCTGGTGCGGCAGTCTTGCCCTCTTTCAACATAGTCGCCAGAATATCGGTGAGTTTATTGGTGTTAGTCACATAACCCTGATAAAGTGTGAAATGATTGTTTAAAAGGGTTTGGCTAAAACCCTCCATACCAATTAATTCCGCGTAGTCCTTAGCCGTATATGCCATTTTACCCCTCCTGTAATATATTAATTCAAAAGGATTATTACAGTTTCTCGAAGAATTGTTTCGCCTGGTAGTCCCATTCAACCGATTCTATGTCTACCATACTGCCTTTTTTACCCGGCGCTGCAATTATTTTTACACTGCCGCCGCCCCCTTCGAAATAAGCATTACAATCATCTTCCGCCTTGAGCTGCAGTCCGTAGCCGCCAGGACCGAAGAATGACACGGCTTTTTTTATAACTTCCTGCGTATTAAGCTTAGTTTCCCTGGAAATTTTTAACATGTTGCTCCTTTCACGACAGGCATATTATATAAGGCCGGCTCCTTTATGCTTGGCTGCAATAGTGTCAGCGAGTTTATCCAGCGCCTGGAAATCCGCCTCTTTAGGATAGCCTTTTACAACTACCGGGTCAAGGATTTCCACCTTAAGGTTGGGAATCATGGCAGCGATCTGCTCCACCGCTTTGCCTCCCCAGCCGTAAGAACCGATAACGGAAGCGAATTTGGCCTTGGGCTTAATGGCGTTAGCCAAGAAAGCGGCATAGGCGGCGTTGGGGTGGGGGCCAGTGAGGACGGTAGGCGTGCCGATGACAATCGTGGCGGCATCCACCAGGGCCATCGCCAGCTTACCGATATCGGAAACAGCGAGGTCGAACTGCTTGACGGTAATGCCTCTGCGGGTGAGGTTTTCCACGAGGTGGGAGACCATGCGGCGGGTGCTGCCATGCATGGAAACATAAGGTATAACGACGATGTTTCCGGGTTCGTCGTACGCCCACATGCGGTAAGCATCGATGATAAACTGTGGCTTATCATGCATGGGGCCGTGGCTGGGGGCGATAATACTGATTTTATAGTCTTTTATTTTTTCCAGGTTCTTTTGAATTTGAAGTCGGAAGGGCATCATGATTTCAGCCCAGTAACGTTTAGCGGCTTCATACTCCTGCCCGGCATCACGGACGTACATATCCGAGATGGCAAGGTGCGACCCGAAGAAGTCGCAGGGGAAGAGGATTTTATCCTCCTGGAGATAAGTCAGCATAGTCTCCGGCCAGTGCACCCAGGGGGCGTGAACAAACTCCAGCGTGCGGTCGCCTAATGAAATTGTCTCTTTATCCTCGACGGTTTTGAATCTATCTGCGGCGACCATAAAACGGTCGATGAGCATATCCTTGCACTTAGGGGTACAGACGGCTTTAGCCTCCGGGTATTTAGCCAGCACTTCACGGATGCTGCCGGAGTGGTCGGGCTCGGCGTGGTTAAATATAACATAGTCGATACGCTTGATAATAAGCTGGTCGAGGTTATTGAGCAATACGTCCTTCATAGGCGGGTCAACGGTGTCGATAAGGGCAGTCTTCTTAATGCCTTTAATCAGATAAGCGTTATAGCTGGTGCCGTCGGGGAGGGGAATAAGCGAGTCAAATAGGCGCCTGTCCCAGTCAATAGCGCCGACGCAGTATATATCTTTCTTAATCTCTCTTGGTTTCATATTACTCCTTGTCCGCAGCGGTCAGATGTCAATTTTTCGCGTAAATCAACCCTGCGATATATATTGAACCATTACTTTAATAAGGATGCAATACCCGGATAAATATTGATAGGAGAAAAGTCACAAAAATATTGTTTTTCAGCGGGGGAGGGAGTATACTTTAAATCCCTACTTGACAAATTTCATGTGAAACGTAATAATCAGTAATAGGAACCATTACCATTATTATGCACAGAGAAACAAAACAAAGAACAGCCATTTTAAAATATCTAAATAATACTAAATCACACCCTACTGCGGATATAATATATGATGTGGTAAAAAAAATAATACCCAATATAAGCAAAGGAACAATATACAGGAATTTAAATGTTTTAAAAGAGTCCGGCCAGGTTACCAGGTTAAACATAAAAGGAACGGTAAGTAGATACGAGATAAAACAAGCGAGCCACTATCATTTCCGCTGTGAGCAGTGCGGCAGGGTCTTTGATATAGATGAGCCGGTTGATAAGAGCATAGATGAGCGCGTAGCAAAGAGTACCGGTTTTAAAGTTATACGTCATCAACTTGAATTTCGCGGTCTTTGTAAAGACTGCCAACGATAATTTATAAAAAAGAGGAGGTAAAAATGGTAAAAAACAAAAAGACCTATACCACAGGCTTCGGCGCACCTGTTGATAACGACCAGAATTCCAAGACCGCCGGCAACCAGGGCCCCATCCTGATGCAGGACACTCACCTGCTGGAGAAGCTGGGGCATTTCGACCGGGAGCGTATCCCGGAAAGGGTCGTCCACGCCAAGGGAGCAGGCGCTCATGGCTACTTCGAGGTGACGGCAGACGTCACCAAGTACACCAGGGCCAAATTCCTCTCGGAAATCGGCAAGCGTACGGAGGTATTCGCACGCTTTTCCACGGTCGGCGGCGAAAGGGGCTCCGCCGATGCGGAAAGAGACCCACGCGGCTTCGCGCTTAAGTTCTACACGGAAGAAGGCAATTATGACATGACCGGCAACAACACGCCCGTATTCTTCATCCGGGACCCGCTTAAATTCCCCGATTTTATCCACACGCAGAAGCGTCACCCGGGCAGCAATCTCAAAGACGCCGATATGTTCTGGGACTTCCTTTCGCTGACACCGGAGTCTATCCACCAGGTCACCATCCTATTTTCCGACCGCGGCACTCCACTCACCTTCCGCAATATGAACGGTTACAGCAGCCATACCTTTAAGTGGTATAACGCCAAAGGCAAGTATTTCTGGGTGAAGTACCACTTCAAGACCGAACAGGGCATCAAGAACCTCACCCGTGATGAAGCCCAAGAGATGAAAGGGAAAGACCCCGACCACGCCACCCGCGACCTCTTCCAGGCTATCGATAGGAAAGAGTATCCATCATGGCGATTGGAAATGCAGATAATAACCCCGGAACAGGCAGAGAAGTACCGCTTCGACTCCTTTGACGTGACGAAGGTCTGGTTCCACGCCGACGTCCCGCCGATAACAATCGGCCGGATGGTGCTGAATAAAAACCCAGAGAACTACTTCGCGGAAGTGGAACAGGCAGCCTTCTCCCCGGCCAACTTCGTCCCCGGCATAGCGGCATCGCCGGATAAGCTGCTGCAGGGTAGGCTTTTTTCTTACCATGATACTCACCTGCACCGCCTCGGACCCAATTATCACTTACTGCCCATCAACCGACCCAAGGCAGCTACCGTCAATTACTACCAGCGCGACGGCTACATGGCCCTGGGCGATAACAGCGGCAGCGGGCCTAACTACTATCCCAATAGCTTCGGCGGGCCGGAACCCAACCCGGATGCCGCCGAACCTCCATTCAAGGTATCCGGAGAGGCAAAGCGCCAGCCTTATAACCATCCCAACGACGACTTCTTCCAGGCCGGCGAACTTTACCGTCGCGTCATGACAGACATGGACAGGGAACACCTCATCGGCAATATAACCACGCACCTCTGCAATGCCCGCAAGCGTATCCAGTTAAGGCAGACTGCTATTTTTTATAAATCCGACCCTGAATACGGCACCAGGGTTGCCAAGGGTTTGAACCTAGACGTGAAAGAGGTAAAACGGCTAGCGGAGATGACCACCGAAGAGCGCGCTAAAGCCACGGCGGAAAAGGTTTAAGAATATGCAAAAAGGAGGGGACGAAAGTCCCCTCCCCTGTATCCATTATCAGTCTATTCGAACAGATCCATGATATGCATGACACGCTGGGGCAAACCGTTACGCTTGCCAGTATCTATTAGCTGTATCTGACAACCGGGGCAGTCGGTGACGACGACATCCGCTCCGGTCGAACGTATAGCATCGGCTTTTTTATCGGCAATTTTTTTTGACAGTTCGTAATAGTTGATACTGAAAGTGCCCGCCATGCCGCAGCAACGGTCGGCATCTGGCAATTCCACATATTTTATATCCGATATAGACTTCAATATCTGCCGTGGTTGTTCCTTAACTCCCAGATAGCGTCCCAGGTGGCAGGGCTCGTGGAAGGTGATGGTCTTGCCGATGAACTCCTGGGCTACTCTATAGGCGGAGGGGGGCAGTTTAAGGACATCCACGAGAAATTCAGTGATATCTTTAATTTTAGCGGCAAACTCCGAATACTTCTGCTTTCTCTCCTCGTTATTTGCCAGGAATTTAACGTAGTCCTTCATCGCCGAGGCGCAGGTAGCGCAGTCGGTAATAACGTAGTCCAGGTCCTGAAAAGCCTTAACGTTGATATCGGCCATCTTACGCCCGTTGACGAAGTCGCCAGCGCCGAGGAAAACCGGCGCCCCGCAACAGCCCTGACCCTGCGGTACGATAACCTCAACGCCGTTATTATTCAGGAATCTGATTATCTTCTTACCCAATTCAGGAAAAACGAAGTCGGTCATGCAGCCGGTGAAATAGCCGACGGTACACGTGACCGGGGTGCCGGCGAGAGGCTTATTTGCTACCGGGACGGACTGGCGTAAAAACTTCGGGGCTATTTCCGGGATATGCCGGCCTTTACCCAATGCCGCAAAGAAAAAGGAAAGGTGGCGGATAGTCCCCTCGGTTTTAGGCATGAAAACACCCTGGAACCAGGAGACAAACCTTACCACCCAGCCGAAAAGTCGTCGCCGCGGTAAAAGCCAGCGGAATATCAGGTTGTAGGGGAAAGGCACTCCTTTACGCTCGACCTTATCTGCCCTTGCGGCGGTGATAACCGACGGCACGTGAGTGCCAGCCGGGCAGTTCTGGGCGCAGGTCATGCACAAGGTGCAGCAGTTAATCTGCTCCGCCAATCCGTCGGTAACCTCAAGCTCCCCGGCGAGCAGCGAGCGAATGAGCATGATTTTACCCCGCGCCACCGAGGACTCCACTTTTTCTTCCTGGTACACGGGGCAGGCGGACATACAGAAGCCGCACTTGGTGCAGGTATCTAGGTCGTGTTTGAATTTTTCTATCTGCTCGTAAACCGGGGTGGTTTTCATTCTTTAGATTCTTCCCAGATTTTGCCGGGGTTGAGGATGTGGTTGGGGTCGAGAATGTCTTTAATCTTCTTCATCATTTCTATCGCCAGTGGGTCCATGGCTTTCTTGAGAAAACGCTGCTTTTCCAGTCCGATGCCGTGCTCGCCGGAGAGCACGCCTCCGAGATTCAAGGCTATATCGATGATTTCATCGACACATTTTAGGGCACGCTGATAATGCTCTTTGTCCCGACTGTCCGTAAGCACTGCCGGGTGAAAATTGCCGTCTCCTACATGCCCGGCGAAGCTAATCGGCACGTCATGGCGTTTGGCGCTTTCCCGTCCCAGCCGTATAAAGTCGGCTATCTTATCGCGCGGCACGGAGACGTCCTCGTTAATAATGGTATGAGCGCGATTATGGATATCTGAAAAATGCGCGCCCCTGGCCTGCCAGTATTTCTCTGCTTCATCCGCATCGGCGGCAACCCTGATTTGGCTCGCCCACTGGTTACAGATATCCACAACCTGTTGTGACTCGGCCTCTACTGTTTGCGGCAAGCCGTCCACTTGAATTAACAATATTACTTGCGAGCTATCTAGGATATGACCGGGTAAGAGACCACGGAATTTCTCAAAAGTCCAGTTGTCCACGAACTCAACTTTCGACGGCAGGACGCTGCTGGCGATGATAGCGGTCACGGTTTCCCCCGCTACCGCCACGTCATTGAAGACTGCCACGATAGTTTTGCTGGACCTAGGGGCAGGCAGGAGACGCAGGGTGATCTTACTGATAACTCCCAGCGTCCCCTCGGAGCCGGTGAACAACATTATCAGCTCGTAGCCGGTGCGGTTTTTCGGTGTGAGTCCGCCCAATTTCATCACCTTACCATCGGCCAGGACAACTTCAAGACCTAAAACATATTGCTTGGCTACGCCGTATTTCAGGCAGGAAGGCCCGCCGGAATTCTCCGCGATGACCCCGCCCATCGTGCAACCGGCAAAGCTCTGGGGGTCGGGGGGGAAGAACAGCCCCTCTTTTGCCAGGGCTTCCTGGAAATCCTGCAATACAACGCCCGGCTCCACCGTGGCGTTCAGATTGGTCTTGCTTATCTCGATAATCCGATCCATCTTTGTCGTGCAGAGAATTATGCCACCCCTGATGGGTATCGATCCGCCGCTGACGTTAGTGCCACCGCCCCTAGGCGTTACCGGGATTTTGTTTTCGTTAGCGAACTTAAGGACTGCTGAAATTTCTTCTGTATTCGTCGGGAAAACGACCACGTCCGGCAAATGCGACCATATATTGGTGGCATCGTAAGAATAGGCAGTCAACTGCTCAACGGAGTCCAGCAAGTTTTCCTTGCCGACGATTTTACGTAGTTTTTCTATCTTTTTAACGTCAATCATAATGCCCTTCTACTATTACTTTAACGTTTCAGCATGATTCCTTCAAGGTGGTGATGCGTAATAATGTTTTCGATGGCTATATGATATGCTATAATAACTGTTCAGGACATTAACAAATGACGGGGAAAAGACATAAAGCCAGGATACTCGCCCTGCAGGCATTGTATGAGGTCGATTCCGTGGCCCGCCCACCGGGCATGGCCATCGAAAGACTGCTCGCCGAGGCCGAACTGCCCGAAGAAATAAGCGGGTTCTCGCGTGAGCTAGTCAATGGCACTATTATGAATATGAAGGAAATCGACCGCAATATCAAGAAATACGCGCCAGCTTACCCGGTGGAACAACTGGCGATAATCGACCGGAATATACTAAGACTTGCAATCTTTGAGATTTTATTCGATAATAAAGTACCGGTAAAAGTAGCTGTAAACGAAGCGGTTGAACTGGCCAAGGCCTTCGGCGGCGGGAGTTCAGCCAAATTTATAAATGGGGTCCTGGGGTCGGTCAGCGCAATTGCCGACCACTAGAACACTTGTTAAAAGGGGGAAAAACGTGGCAACTTCGGTTTATAACAAGATTAAAGCTATGGTCGTGGAGCAGCTCGGTGTCGATGAAAAAGATATCGTGCCCACTGCCAGCTTTGTTGAAGATTTAGGTGCCGATTCTTTAGACCTGGTTGAACTTATAATGTCGATTGAAGAAGCCTTCAGCACACCGGAAAAGAAGCTGGAAATTCCCGATGAAGCGGCGGAAAAGATAATTACCATCCAGGACGCTATCGACTATCTGAAAGAACAGGGGATTGAAGTTTAAAACGCTCGTCCACTGTATTAGTTAATTCCTCAAATCTTAAATCCCCTTTGCCCACGTTACCGCGTTGGTGAATATCTGCAAGCCCAGAAGGTCTTCCCTCGGTTTTTCCCTCGTCCAGCGCGGGTGCTGCGTCCAGCGGATAAAGTCCTCCGGGTGGGGCATCATCCCGAAGATACGGCCGGAAGCATCGCAGATGCCGGCGATATCATTCACGGAGCCGTTAGGATTATTAGGATAGCCCGCCCCCGTTTTTCCCTTTTCGTCAACGTACTGTAATGCTATATTCAGCTTCTCCGCCATGCCGGGCTCTGCTACCAGTTTGCCCTCGCCGTGGGCGATGGGGACGTAAATGCAATTTATTCTTTTAGTAAAAACACAGGGACTGTTCTCATTTACCTTTAGATATACCCAGCGGCACTCGAACCTGCCGGAATCGTTATTGGTCAAGGTCACCGGCTGAGCGCTCTGCCCCTTTATTCCCGGCAAGATACCCGTTTTCACCAGCACCTGGAAGCCGTTGCAGATACCCATAACAAGTCGCCCATCCGCTACAAACCTTTTAATGTCCTCCCCCAGCCTCAACCTTATTTCATTGGCCATGATTCTGCCGGCGGAAATATCGTCTCCATAGGTAAAGCCGCCGGGAATCATCAAGATATGATAATCGGCCAGACGTTTTTCTTTACGTAAAAGCTCCGGCACCAGCGCCGACGCCACTTCCGCCCCGACCGCCTCAAAGGCGATTTTTGTATCAACGTCACGGTTGGTACCGGGAGCCCGCAGCATTAAGACTTTTATTTTACTCATCTCTAACTTACCACTTTAAGGGTTTCTGCCACGCTTCTTTCAGTTCATCTATCGGGGCGGCAAGTACTACTTTGTCATCTTTACCCTTTATCACTAACTTTTTATCTTCAGTTACCCGCCCTACCTTGGCAAAGTCCATTCCGGCCATCGCCTTTTCAAACGCCTGTCTGTCTCCGGGGTCTATTTCCACCAGAAAGCGGCTGTTGGACTCCGAAAATAATATATAGTCGTCACGCTCAATCGCTTCACCCAGGGGTAAATTTTTCAGGTCGATACTTATGCCCAGTCCACCGGCGAAAGCCATTTCGGCCGCCGCCACACCTATTCCGCCTTCACTCAAGTCGTGACAGGCCTTGACCATGCCTTTTTGCATCGATGCCGACAGGGCGTTCATCAATTTTTTACCTTTTTCCGGGTTGACTTGAGGGACGTTATTCCCGAGATAGTCGTGAATTGAATAATAATGTGACCCACCGAGTTCGTTATATGTAGTCCCCACGATGTATATCAAGTCACCCACCTGCTTGCAGTCCATGCTGACGGCTTTGCCGATATCATCCATCACGCCCATGGCGGATATAAGCAGCGTCGGCGGGATACAGATGGTCTCCTCGCCGGTCTCATATTCGTTATAGAGGCTGTCCTTCCCAGAGATAAAGGGCGTGCCGTAAACAATAGCTATATCGTAGCAAGCCTGTGCCGCCCTGACTAAAGCTCCAAGTCGGTCAGGTTTTTCCGGATTGCCCCAGCAGAAGTTGTCCAGCAGGGCTATTTTGTCGAGACTGCCGCCGACCGCGATAACCTGCCTTAACGCCTCGTCGATAGCAGAAGCCGCCATCCAATATGCATCAATGTCTCCATATTTAGGATTGATGCCATTGGAGATGATAATGCCCTTCTTCGAGTCCGCCAGCGGCTTTATAATAGCGGCATCACCGGGGCCGTCATTTTTTACCCCTACCAGCGGCTTGAGTACGCTGGTACCCTGCACCTCATGGTCGTACTGGCGGATGACCCATTCCTTGCTGCAGACATTCCACGAGCCGAGTATTTTTTTAAGGTCTTCTTTGAGGTCGGACGGCCGGGGGAAGTCCGGTTCGGGATGGCGGGGCAACTGCCAGATGCCCTCTCGTTCCAGCTGCGGCAGGCCCTTGTGTAAGAATTCCATGTCGAGGTCACAGACCAGATTGCCCTCGTAGTAAAGCCGGAGACGGCGATTATCCGTAAATTCGCCGATGACAGTAGCTTCAACATCCTCATTATTGAAAATCGTCAGCAGTCGGTCGATGTTCTCTGGCGGGACCGCCAGCAACATACGCTCCTGCGATTCAGATACCCATATTTCGGTATAGGACAGTCCGGCGTATTTCAGGGGCACTTTTTCCAAGTCGACTCGGACGCCGGTCTCTTCAGCCATTTCTCCCACCGCCGATGAAAGCCCCCCTCCCCCGCAGTCGGTGATACGACAGTACAGACCAAGGTCGCGGGCTTGAATAATAGCGTCCAGGGCTTTCTTTTCCACGATAGGATTACCTATTTGTACTGAACTCTGGGACAGCGTTTCCGATTCCTTATCAAGGTCACCGGAAGCGAAGGTCACGCCATGAATACCGTCGCGACCTGTTTTCCCCCCAACCACCACGACTAAATCGCCAGGCTTCTGCATGCCTTTCTGACTCATGTTCTTAGGCATAATACCGACCGTACCGCAGTAGACCAACGGGTTCCCCACATAGCGCTTATCGAAGAAAATCGAACCATTGGAAGTGGGAATCCCCATGCGGTTGCCGTAGTCGGCCACCCCCGCCCTGACCCCTTTAAAGATACGGCGTGGGTGCAGCACGCCTTTGGGCAGCTCGTCGTATGGATAGTCGGGCGGCCCGAAGCAAAAAACGTCGGTATTCATGATCGGGAAAGCGCCCAGTCCCGTGCCCAGCGGATCGCGGATGACCCCGCCAATACCAGTCGCCGCGCCGCCGTAAGGCTCCACCGCCGAGGGGTGGTTATGCGTCTCCACTTTAAAACAGACTGCATATCGGCCGTCGAAGTCAATAACGCCGGCATTATCTTTAAAGACGGAAAGGCACCATGGCTTATTAAGCTCCTGCGTTACTTTCATCACTGTGCTTTTCATCAGGTTATCGATTACTTTTTTGCCGAGTGTGATTCTGGCTTTAAATGTCTTGTGGATACAATGCTCGGACCAGGTCTGCGCCAGCGTTTCCAGTTCCACGTCAGTAGGCTGGCGGTCCAGCTTTTTAAAGTAATTCTGGATGATACGCATTTCATGAATATTCAGCCAGAAACGGCCTTTGCTTAACTCCATCAGGGCGTTATCATCCATCTTAGCGATGTCTATTTTCTCCAGTCTGAATTGATATGATGCCGAGGGCAGCGCTACCGCTTCTTTATGGGCGACGATATGCTGGACGACGCTATTGACTAGCAGCTTATCACAGATAGAATTTAGAGTGCTATCGGAGATATCGCCCCATAGTAGGTATTTTTTAGCTGTCCTTACGGCGTTGATACCGGTTATGCCGAGGTCGCGGATGCCTTTTTTTACACTGTCTTCCACCGGGTCCATGACACCGGGGTTATAGGCTACTTCGACCAAGCGGGCGCCGGGCGGGGCAGGTTTTCCCCCGGTAGAATACTCCTCCACAATGGGATCGTTCAGCAATTCACGGCAAATGGCCAAGAGTTCTTTTTCATCCAGCATGCCTTCCAGCAAATAGACGCTGCTGACCTGAACGCGCTTGACCGTTATAATGCCGAGGTCGAGGATATCCTTTTGCAGTCCCTCCGAGCGCGGGTCGGCGAAACCTTCCTTTACCGAGACCTCGATGCGATACAAAGCTTTTTCCTTCCTT
Organism: Dehalococcoidales bacterium; assembly: GCA_016926705.1. Classification (GTDB taxonomy): domain Bacteria; phylum Chloroflexota; class Dehalococcoidia; order Dehalococcoidales; family RBG-16-60-22; genus RBG-13-51-18. Next base: position 11,535 of record JAFGOC010000129.1, read on the forward strand.
TTATCCCGATTGGATATTCTCAACCCTCTTGTCTATTCTATTTACAAGAAAGGTAATCCAGCGGCTCGGCTCCCCGGTCTGGCTGAAGTCAAAATCAGTATAAACCATATCCACAGATTCGGCAAAATAACGTCCGTCAACACCCTTAGCGTGAACGTGGTCCAGCATGTTTTGAAAAGCCGGGCTTTTAACGGCGTAAGGGAAGAAAGAAAGGATATCCAATACCCGCAAAATGCCGTACTTCACCGCCGGGTACTGCAGGCTGCGGAAGCGTTTTCCCACCCCGAACCCGTAAAGATGTGTTTTTTCCTGCCAGTGCTTCAGCAAATTATCAATAGCACCGTGGAGCTTAGGATTAAGGCGGTAATCCCGGTACTGTCCCAGCAACATCAGGATATTCATATCGTCCATCGGGCAGGAATCTCCAATACCGTAGCTGTCGCCATAGCAGTCCCAACCACCGCCCAGCATCTGGTAGTTCATTACCGCCCGGATGTACTTTATTACCCGCGGGTCGTCGCGGTAGCCCATCTTCGCCAGCGAGGCTATGAGTATCGCCGACATGCAGAAGTAGTTGTCCTGAACATTAGGAGGCATGGTAAATGTGCCGTCGTTAGCTTGATATCGGAAAATCTCCTCGGCCTCGCCTTCCAAATCACAGTCTTTTACCGTCAGCCCGATGTCCGCCAGTAAAAACAGGTCCCAGTAAGCCTTGCCTAGCTCGGTGTAATGCACCCGGCACGATTTTATGGCGGGAATGCCGGCGTCATTGCCTTTGAGTCGAGAGACGATTTTCTGGATAGAATTATCCTGAATTGCCGTGTCAGTTTCCGGTTTACGTTCAAGCAACTGGAGTTCAACGGCATACTTAAACCAGGCAGGTCCTTCCAGCAACCAGTCGAGGACTTTTTTATCCAAAATTTTTCACGTCCCGCAAACTGCGATTTCTCATCATTCGTGAGGATATTCAGACACTTATATTTTAGCTTTTTCCCGCTGTTAGGTAAAGATTTACTGGTTACTACTTCTTGATAATTCGCCGCCTATGGTGTAAACTTTTTTTCACATAAGGCAATTTATCAATAACCATAGAATACAAAATAAAAACTACGAGTCCCGGGAAGGAGTCTGCCATGTTTACCGTTGAAGCAGATATTCTGAAAAACAGATTATACTGTAAAATGGTAGGGTATTTCGATTATAACGAGATGAAAGAGTGCACCGACAAGACTATTACGGAGGTCAAAAAGCTTAAACCGGGTTTCGATGTTATTACAGACCTCTCGGAATTCAAACCTGTAGGCCAGGACACGGTCGAGGAAGTAGCCCGCGGCCAGGCATATTTAAAAAAGGCCGGCGTAAGGCATGCCATCCGTATTGAAGGTAAATCCAAAATAACCAGTATGCAATTCTCCAGAATGGGTAAAAGTACAGATTACATGCCTGATATCGTAGCATCCATGGAAGAAGCAGAAAAACTGCTGGACGCCAAGATAGCCCAAGGATAAAATAGAAATCAGGTCCTAAAATAGCATTTTCTACGCCAGATTATATCTCTTTTTCCCTTCCACGTATAAATCCCCACCATAAATATCATTGATAACAGTGGCCGGGAAATCTTTGACCTCAAGCTTTAGCACAGCCTCGGGGCCGAGGTCGGGATAGGCAACGACTTCAGATTTTCCGATGGTCCTGGAAATAAGGGCGCCGGCGCCGCCGACGGCTGCAAGATAAACGGCTTGATGCTTTTTCAGGGCTTCTTTGACCTCCAGCGAGCGCACGCCCTTGCCAATCATCCCTTTGAGTCCGGCAGTAAGGAGACGGGGAGTATAAGCGTCCATACGTGCGCTTGTAGTGGGTCCGGCAGACCCGATTATCTTACCGGGCGGGGCGGGCGAAGGCCCCATATAATAGATTGTCTGGCCCTTGACATCGAAGGGCAGAGTCTCCCCTTTATCCAGGGACTCAACCATCCGGCGGTGGGCGGCATCGCGAGCAACGTAGAGGACGCCGGAAAGCAGGACACTATCGCCGGACTTGAGGTTCTCTATATCTTTTTCAGTCAATGGTAGCGCTATTTTCTTTGTCATAATATTTACTCTAAAGAACAACCTCTCGGTGACGAGCAGAATGGCATTGCAGGTTTACCGCTACAGGGAGTGCAGTGATATGGGCGGGGAAGGTCTCCATGTGCACAGCGAGGGCCGTTATTCTGCCGCCATAGCCCATGGGGCCGATGCCGAGTCTATTGACCTTATGTAAAATTTCCTTTTCTAGAGCAGCGGTCTCTTTATCAGGGCTGGGCTGCCCTACCTTTCTAGTCAGAGCATGCTTGGCCATTGCCACCGCTTTTTCCGCCGTGCCGCCAATGCCCACCCCCACAATAACAGGCGGACATGGATTACTCCAAGCCTCATTAACAGCATCAACAACAAAGTCGATGACGCCCTTTTTACCGGAGGCCGGGAGCAGCATGCCAAGTTTAGCCATGTTCTCCGCACCACCACCTTTGGGTAAAACGGTTATTTTAAGCTTATCACCAGGAACGATATAGGTGTGAATTACGGCAGGGGTATTATCGCCGGTGTTTTTGCGGTCGGAAAAGGGGCGTTCAACCATAGACTTACGCAGATAGCCTTCCTCGTAAGCCCGCCGCACGCCTTCATTGACAGCAGCATAAAGGTAGCCACCATCAATATGTACATCCTGACCGATTTCCAGAAAGACGACAGCGGTACCACAGTCCTGGCAGAGGGGTATTTTCTCTTCGGCGGCGATGCTTGCGTTTTCGATAATAGCGTCCAGGGCTTGACGGCCAGCAGGTGACTCTTCCTCCCGGCGTGCTCTTTTTAACGCGGCAAGAACGCCTTCGCCGAGGGTATAGTTAGCCTCCTTAAAGAGCCCAGCGACAGCATCGGTAACAATACCGGCATTAACGGTACGCATTATTCCTTTTCGCCTTCCGCCAGAAATTTGCGCAACTCGATAACCATTTCCGGGACGTCGATTTTCACAGGACACCGCTGGCGGCAGCGTCCGCAGGTGAGGCAGGTGTAAGCAAGGGATGCCGCTTTCTCCCGGTCCTGATTGACGATAGCCGCCCAGACGGCACCAATACCGGTAAAATATGTATCGCCGAAATGGCCAGCGGTAACGGCGAAGACCGGGCACTCGTAAAGGCAGCCGCCGCAGCGCAGGCAGTAAAGCGCCTGGCGGAGTTGGGGATATTTGGCCAGTCGCGTCCTGCCTCCGTCAAGGAAGATAACGTGAAATTCCCTGGGTCCGTGAGCGCCATAAGTAGTGACCTTTTCAATATCGCCGGTCTTGCTGGGGCCGGACACCATACTCACATAGGAAGGAATGGTGTAATTAGCGTAGCGCCAGGTAACCTCGCTTACTTTAAAGGCATCGCTCAAAGTTGGCACCAGTTTTTCCATGCCGACCAAGGCGATGTGAACCGGTGGGGCACTGGTGGCAAGGCGGATATTCCCCTCGTTTTCAATGATGAAGAGCGAGCCGCTTTCGGCGGCGACAACATTAGCACCGCTGATGCCGATATCGGCGCGGAAGAACTTTTCTCTAAGGTATTCGCGGGCCGCTGATACCATTTCAGCAATTTCGGCGTCGGGGGCGATGTCCTGTCCCATAATTTTAGAGAACAGGCGGGCGACATCTTCACGGGGTACGTGGATGGCTGGGGACAGGATATGCATGGGGCGCGAGCCCATTTTCTGAATGATGAACTCCCCGAGGTCGGTCTCATAGACCTCGTTACCGGCCTCTTCCAGGTGCTCGCGGAGTCCTATTTCCTCGCCGGTCATAGACTTGCCTTTTACGATGAGCTTCTTCGTTCCGACAAGTCTGGAAATGATTTCCAGCGCTTCCTTAGCCGTGCGGGCGAGATAGCCTTTGCCATTATTTTCCTCGATGGCGGCGATCGCCTGGCGGGTCAGTTTTTCCATGTCCGGGATAGCCTTTTTCTTGATTTCCAGGACTTCATCCGCAAGCTTTTCAGTATGAGGGAATTTTTTAAGGGCGTTATTCACGTTGGCACGGAAGCTCTTGACGGCGCGGGAAAGCGCTAACCGGAGGCCCTCGTTATGGGCGGCGTCCATAATTTCTTTCTTATAGCTCTTGAAGTCCGATTGTTTGTTCATGGTTCCAATGCTGCGGCGATGACCTCCATCAGGTCAAGCACCTCGATTTTTTTTACTTTCAGCCTGCGCAGGCCATCCTCAAGCTGCATGATGCAGCCGGGACAATGCGTTACGATAATATCAGGTCTTGTTTCCAGCAACTCATTAACGCGGTTGACGGCAAGCACCTCGCTTAATTCCGGAAAGACCGTTTCAAAGCCGCCCCCGCCACCGCAGCAGGTCGCCCATTCGCCGCGCGTCCACTCCGGTTCCACCAGAGTAATACCCTCGATAGAGCGCAAAATCCGGCGAGGTTCCTCCACCAGGTTCATGTAGCGGACCAACTGGCAGGGGTCGTGGTAGGTCACCCTGACCGGTCGGGGGTAGTGGAGTTTTAAGAGTGAGATATTCTCGGCGACTATTTCCAGAAAATGTTTCACCTCTATATCGTAACCGTCTAAAAAGAGGGGGAAAAGAGTTTTCAACGCGTGAGTACAATATGGTACAACGCCTATAATACGCCTGACGCCGGCTTCTTTAAGCGCTTTGTAAGCCCTGCGTGCATTTTCCGCGAACTTACTCTGAAGTCCGGCGTGATAAAGCGTGGCGCCGCAGCAGGGCTCGTTTTCCGCAAGATAACCCGGCTGGATACCAAGCTTACGCAGTACTCGAACGGCAGCCTCGAGGGGCTTGACTTCGGTAGCAGCACCCCGAGAAAGGACGCTGCTGTAAATGCCGGGCAGGTTGAGTCCCAGTTTCTTCTGAAAACGGGCAAAGCGCATGGGGAGCTCGGAGCCGATAACACTTTTATCGGTACCCCGGGCTAGGGACATCAATACTTCCAATTGCGGCGAGAACTGATAGCCGCAGCCAGCGAAAAATATAGTCTCAGCAGCAGGGGGAAGGTCAAGTTTCTTCGCCCAACGCGCGCTCTGCTCCTTGCTGACGCCGAGGATATTCTGCTTTGTAATTACGTTATCAGCCAAATATTTAAGGCCGGGGGGGACCAAGTCACTTTTCACGATAATCAGCGCTCCAGTTACCTATGATACAATCAGTATATCTTGAATAGCAAGTAAAATAATGAAGCGGCTGGAGATTCACGATTATTTCCTTACCAGCCGCTTGGCTATTTTAATTTACCAGTTATTTATTTTAACATTCTTCCCATGGGGAGGACAGTGCGCCCGAACTTGCCGTTGATGATAACCGCTGCCGCGCCGTAAGCGGACGCCGCGCCGCAGAAGAGCCCCTCAATCCCAGCGGGCACAGCCGAGATAGCACCGAATTTATGGGCCGCCAGAAGGGCGAAAAGTATTACCAGCGAGGCGAACACAAAGAAGTGCACGAAGGTCATCTTGAGCGTGCCAATCATCATGAAAAAGGTGAAAATAGCCCACATAATGAACGTCCAGGCCAGACCGGAATTATCCAG
>JAFGOC010000130.1 GCA_016926705.1 Dehalococcoidales bacterium
CTAACAAACATATTTAGTTATTTATAGGCAAGTCTATTATACTCTTATCCGTTGTTTTGTCAAATGACAGAACCAGCGGTTGGTGGCTTAAAATCCAGTTCGTATTCCAATCCCGCCGCTACCACCGATTTTTAGCCGTTTTGATATTCTCTCGTGATTTCCTCCATGACCCTCGCTGAATACTCTTTTCTTTCCTCTTCACTCAAGTTTGTTATCGGTAGAACCCACTCCATCTCTTGTAGGTTGTCTATCAGCATGTTTATCAAGTCATATGGTATGGAAATAAGAAACAATCCTTCAGGCAATATCTTTTGGGTTCTCATGCCATAGCCGATACCTGTGACAACGTAATTCATTTCTCCGGTGATAAAGGGATAAACAAATATCCAGGCGCACATCAGGACAGGGGTGAATTTTGAAACCAACGGTTTCCCGGTGGAATAACTTATCGCTCTTAGTAAAATTTCTGCCTGCGATGGTGTGGCGGTAAATATAAGAACATCAGGGGTGAAGGATATATTATCAACCACAGCAAATGCGACGTATCTAATCGTATCTTTGGGTATTTTCTCAATGTATTGGTATATTCTACGATTGGCACGTGCTTCTTGATATATTTTTTCCTTAGCGCCAATCTGTCCACTCTCTAGAAATGGGGTAGGTTCATCCATCCCCAAAATTAGCCTATCCACGCAGGCGAAGTTATCTTTCCCTGCGTAAAATGGCGCGCGTTTTTGAGCTTCCCTTAACATTCTACAGATAGGCATACTGGCATCCAGACGGTCCAGTCCTTCGGGCTTATTGAGTAAAAATTTTATACCTACGGGCTTGTTCTCGAAGTTGAAGCTTTCAAATATAGAAAAGTCTTTTTTGGCTGATTTCATGATGACCTCTTTAAATATTATATTTTAATTTTCAGGTGCATTATACTCTTCTTATTCCTACTCTTCAAAGAGTTAATATGGAGGTCTAGTAAAATTATAGTAGGTCAGTATCAAGCTCTTGCTCGCAGGTTCAAATCCCCCCGCTACCACCAGTCACTTTTTATGGCATTTTTTGTCATTTCTTGTGGTTTATTTTATCGGCAAATGCTATTATATTTGTGTATTTGATATTTTTTCTGATATATATGATTCGTGAGGGCTGGGTGTGTCAGAAAAATGAAGTACACAATTGAGATACAAGAAAAATATATCTATGTTAATGTAACTGGAAAATTATCATTGATGGTTGGACGTAGCTGGGGAGAAATTAAGGACGCTTTTGCTGATGTTGTGAATCAAGCCCGGAAAAATGGTATTTACAAAATACTTGTTGATTGTCGCGGTTTTTCAGGAAAAGTATCATTACTTGATCGATTTCTTTTAGCGGTATTTTTTGTTAAAGAAAATTCTAAACTTCTTACCCGTCGCATGCATCCCCTTAAAGTCACTTTTGTGGTGAGTCAATCTTTATTGGATCCTCGAAAATTTGGTGAAACGGTAGCGCGTAATCGTGGTTTATACGGATTGGTAACGGATGACCTGGAAGAAGCTCTTCATTGGCTGGAACAGGATACTCCGCCTGAAAAGTAATCTTAAGATAGTATCTACCTGCTGTCACAATTTTGATTAACATATGTAAATTTATCCCGCGTTGAACTTCGGCTATTTCTATAGTATCATCGTTTGTAACTCGAAATAAAAAGGAGCGATATGGCTAGCAAAAAGTATGAGCAACTGGTGTTTTCGGGAATTAAAGAGAATATGGATTTGCCCTTTATAGCCAAACCTCAAGCTTATTTCAGAGGAGCGCATCAGATACCCGGCGCTAATATCAATATGGGATGGCAGCTCTTCATCAAGCCGATTCTGCTGGAAAAGGAGGCCCATACCCACGATGCTCACGAGTACCTCATTTTCCTCGGTGATAATCCGGCCGACTGGTTCAGCAGCTTTGATGCGCAGATTGATTTGTACCTTGGTGAAGAGATAGAAAAATATTTAATCGATAAGCCTACTATTGTCTATATCCCACCGAATATGTCTCATTGCCCGCTAAATTTCCGGGTTATAAATAGGCCGGTTCTTTTCACGGCCCTCCTCCAGGCCCCGGTGTTTACTAAAACGATGGATGGCAAAGAATTTACCTTTAAAGGCCCCGGCGCTGATGGCACCATCAGCCAGGATGTGTTTAAATAGCTGGGAAGTTAACTCACCCATCGTTTTGTTAATGATACAAACCATGGTACTGTTAAGGGAGGAATCTCATGACAGAGCAAATGACTCACTGGGAACGAGTCAGGGCGACACTCAAAGGTGATAAAGTCGACCGCGTGCCTGTGAGTATGTGGCGTCATTTTTACTCGATGGAGACCTCTGCTCATACTTTGGCGGAGGCCATGATGGGTTTCCAGAACCGGTTCGACTGGGATTTCATGAAGGTCAATCCCCGTGCCTATTATCACGTCGAAGACTGGGGAGTACGGATAGAATACGACGGCGATAGCTCTCCCCATGTTATTGACGTGCCTGTAAAAACCCCTGCCGACTGGTCAAAGCTCAAGGTGCTGGACGTAAATAAAGGTGTATTGAAGGAGCACCTGCATACCCTGGAAATGGTTTCTCGCCGCCTGAAAGGCGAATTGCCCTTTATCATGACCGTTTTTACGCCCCTCTCCGTTGCCTCCCGGCTCACGTCTTCTGAAGAGGTATTTTTACATCACCTGCATGAGCATACGTCCGAGGTAAATCAGGCGCTTGAAATAATCACCGAGACATTTGTTAATTTCTCCAGAGCCTGCCTTGAGCGTGGCGCCAGCGGCCTGTTTTACGCCACTACCAGCTGGGCGACTACCGATAGCCTGACGGAAGAAGAGTATCGGAAATTCGCCATGCCCTCCGACCTTAAGCTCCTTTCGGCGTTGCCTCCCGCCGAATTCCATGTTCTGCATGTCTGCCGCAATAACAACATGCTGCCGTTGCTCAAAGACTACCCTGTTCACGCCTTCAACTGGGACGCCCTTGGCGCTGGTAATCCGTCTTTAGCCGAGGGGAAAAAGATGCTGGGCGGCCGCACTGTAATCGGCGGTATGTCCCATGGCCGCTCTCTTGTTACCGCCCCACCCGGACAGCTGGCAGCACAGGTCAAAGAGTTATATACAGCTATGGGTGATAGGGGATGGATGGTCGGCCCGGGCTGTACTTTTCCCCCGGACACATCGGAGGAAAATCTGCGTGCAATTCGTAAAGCCGTCGAATTTTAGTAACAGTATCACTTCTTTGTCTTAATCATGACGATATGTGTGGTAACAGCGGCGGCTATTATAATCAAAACGATTCTTATGGCTATATGCTCAACAGCAAATGACGTAGTCAACCCGATAGTTGTCCAGAGTAGTGCTATCGTGATGATTTTCAGATGTAAAGGCATTCCCTTGCCTTCGATATAGTTCCTTACGTACGACCCGAAAAAACGGTTGTTCAGTAGCCACCGGTGCATCCGACTCGAACTGCGCATATAACAGTATGCCGCGAGTAACAAAAACGGGGTAGTGGGCAGTACCGGGATAAATATGCCGGCTATCCCCACCCCCACGCATGCCGTCCCGGCCGTGGCTAAAAGTCTTCTTTGCATTATTTTATTCATGATGTTTCATATGAAATCCTGTTCTAATATTACTATATTACATTGAAAATGTTGATAATTAAATGATTTAGCCCAGCCTTTACGGCTGGGCCTGGGTTGAAGTGAGGTATACGGACTGTTTGAGCTATTTCTTGGCTTCGATAGCTTTGGTGCCGCTGGACACCTTTATTTGTATCTGCTTCCTTTTTTTCTCTTCAACCTTTGGCATAGTAAGAGTCAGGACGCCGTTCTCGTATTTACTCTTGACTTTATTGGTATCCACGGTATCTGGCAGGTGTAGTGCCCTGAAAAATGAGCCGAAGGGCCGTTCCTGCATCAGGTAGGTAATGTCCTTGCCCTCAATATCCGGCTTTCTCTCTGCTTTAAGTGTCAGTAGATTGTCTTCAATGGAGATATCGAGTTCCTCGGGCTTGACGCCGGGTATTGATGCCTTGACGATGATGTCGTCTTTTTGCTGAACCACGTCGATAAGGATATTCCAGTCTTCGGCACCATCACGATAGGCCGGTGTACCGCCGAAGCCGCGCCAGAGTCGGTTCATCGTTTCTTCCATTTGCCTTAAGTCTCTGAAAGGTTCCCATCTTTGTAGTACCATTTTTAAATTTATCCTCCTTTATTAAATTTTATTGTTTTCAGGAAAAAGTGAGATTTTATTTCAATATTATTCACCATTTATTCATAACCTCACCTCCCTTTGAAATATAGTTTACTTATACCGTTCATTCTTAAAGTTAGCACTTTAACTCCTTGACTGCTAATTCTACAGGCAAAATAATAGCAATCTCAAAATTAGCACTCTAACTCTTCGACTGCTAAGTATATTTTAATAAGGTAACTGGATTTTGTCAAGACCCTTTTTATCAAAAATTTTCAAAAATATCGCTGTTACTTAATAACATGCTCCTCTACTATCCACACGCTGGCGTTGCGTAGGTCGCAGAACTTCGCTCCGTCTTCTGCTAGCTCTTTCGAGTTGCGTACGGCTTCCATGGATTTTCTCCATGCCGCGACATCTTCATACCACATCTCCACTATACCATCGCCCTCATATTCCATGCCCGGCACGGGTACAAAGTGGTTCTGTACGTATCTTCTTACGCCGGGTATCAATTCGGCCGCTAGAGGCGCATGTTTTTCCAGCCAGTATTTGTTGAACTCTTCGTGAGTAATGCCTGTTTTACGGTGCGCGACCACTATGGACTTTATCAAAGTTTTGCCTCCCTAAAATAGTCTATCTTTAAAGTGTATGATTTCTCCGTTTTCATGTTGTTTTTTCATATCTTACGATGATACTTTTTATTATAGCAATTTGACAATAATCTGAATACGCAGATATGATTCAGTTTGTCAAGTACGAAACAGAGAAAGATAAAAGTAAAGTTATGAGAGAAAGTGTTTTATCTAGAAAATTAATGTTTTTTATTACGCTAATGTTTGAATTACTATTACTTTATCTATTAATATCCAGTTTCGTCCGAGATGGCATTCCGGAGCACACGTTTTGGTGGGTGGCATTTATCATAAAAATTGGGCTTGGTTATGCTACATACAGGTTATATATATCAAAAAATCTCAGGTTAATAATTATAGGAATAATACTAACTATTATCGTAATAGTATTTTTATTTATTATGTATTATACGAGTCGTGAATATATCTCTCCGGTAGTTGGTGGATTTTCACCCTTTATTCTCACAGCAAATACATTTTTTTTATTCAAGTATTGGCGAAACCCTGAAAAACAATTTAAAACAGGTGATGATACAAATAAACTTACTCTGGTGTTTTGTTTACTTTTCTGCTTGCTTTTCGCTATAAGGCCACACGTCGTAGTTTATTGGACATTCATGATTAGTTGGATTTCTATTCAATGTTTTGCTTTAGGTATTATTCCATTAAAAAAAGATCATCGTAATAACCCCCGGTCTTAAAAACAATCCCTCTTCATCTCTTCGTATTCCTGCGTCATTCCCTCGACTTCCCCATTGAGTTTGTCCCATTCCGCGGTCAGCGACCTTATCGATTCCTTGGCGTCGATGTATTCCCGGTTCGTTTGCGCCACTTTATAGCCGTCTTTGTAGTGCTCCGGGTCGGCAAAAAGTGCTTCAATTTCCGCGATGCGTGCATTGAGCTTGGCCACCTTGTTTTCGATTTCCGTGGTACGCTTTTTCACCGGCGTTATCTTGCGGTAAAACTCGTTTCTCAAGTTCCCCTCGATTACTTTCCGCTGCTGTTTCTGCGTTCTCGGCGAGACGCCGGAGCGTGCATGCTCTCTTACCGCCTGCAGCGTCTCCGGGACCGTATCGACGTGCGCCTCTTGCTTGGCGAGATAATCGTCGTAATCCCCCGGGAAAACCCGCAGCCTGCCTGCCCTTATCTCGATTATTTTGTTGGCGATTTCCCTTATCAGCGTCCTGTCGTGGGTGATGAAGCATATCGTGCCGGTGTACGCGTCCAGGGCGTCGGTTAGTATCTCCCGCGACGGTATATCCAGGTGGTTGGTCGGTTCGTCCAGCAGTAAAAAATTAGCCGGCCGTGTCAGCATCTTGGCGATGGCAAGTCGTGTTTTCTCCCCGCCCGAAAGTACCGCCACCTCTTTCATCACGTCCTTCCCGCTGAATAAAAATGCCCCCAACAGCCCCCGCAGCCTCTGGTCGGGTTCGTCCGGTGCCACTGTCCCCAATTCATCTATAATCTTATTAGCCGGATTGAGCAGCTCGATATAATACTGGGCAAAGTAGGCGGTCGTCACGTTATGCCCCGGTATGCGTTCTCCCTTCTCGAAAGGCAGCACCCCTGCCAGCATCTTGAGCAGCGTGGTCTTGCCTGCCCCGTTGGGCCCTACCAGTGCCGCCCGGTCGCCCCGGTTAAGCTCTAGGTTCAGGCCGCGGTATACCGTTTTAGAATCGTAAGATTTATCTATGTTCTTCAGCGTCATCACCACGTGCCCGCTGCGTGCCGGCTCCGGGAAGGAAAACTTTATCTTTTTCGTCTGCCGCGGCACCATTATCCTCTCGATTTTATCCAGCTTTTTTATCCGACTCTGCACCTGGGTGGCCTTGGTATTCTTGGCGCGGAACCGCTCGATAAAGCGCATCTCTTTCTTTATCTTCTGCTCCTGCTTCTTTGCGGTGGCCTGCTTGATTTCCAGGTCTTTCTGCCGCGCTGTCACGTAGCCGTCGTAGTCTCCCCGGAAGAAATTGACCTCTTCCTCCTCGATAGCGATGACCTTTTTCACTATGTTGTTCAGGAAAGCGCGGTCGTGTGATGTCACCAGCACCGCCCCGTGATACCCCTTGAGATAGTTCTCGAACCAGCGCGTCGTCTCCAGGTCGAGGTGATTGGTCGGCTCGTCCAGTATCAGCAGGTCGGGATTGAGGAAGAGCAGCTTGGCCAGCTCGATACGTGTCAGCCAGCCCCCGCTGAACTCGGTCAGCCTGCGCTGAAGGTCGGACTCGATGAAGCCCAGGCCGGCCAGGATTATCTCCGCTTCGTGTTCGGCGCTATATCCCCCGGACGACTCGTATTCGTGCTGGACATTGCCCAGCTCGCACATCAGCGTTTCGACTTCTTCCCTGTCCTTTTCTTCGGCAAGCTCTTCCTGGAGCATCTGCACTTTATGCGCCAGTCTGTTGATATTGTCTGAAGACTGCACTACTTCATCCAGCAGCCGGTGCTTCGACGTGTTCTGGATGTCCTGCCGCAGGTAGCCGATGGTCGTCCCCCGGCGCATGGACACGTTGCCGGTGTCCGGCGTTATATTGCCGGTGATTATCTCGAATAGTGTAGTTTTCCCCGAGCCGTTTGCCCCTATTACCGCGATACGGTCGCCCATGCCTACGTTGAAGGTAATCCCGCTGAATAGATAACAGGCGCTGTATGATTTTGATATATTTGAAATATTCAGCATAGCGCGTCCCCGTGATAATATACAGTTCTCATTATACAGATATTGTGTCTTGAAATGAATGATTAATTGTTCAAAGATGTTAACACGACCGTATATTTGTTAAAATATTTAGCGAAGACACGTTTCGAGGAGATTCATCATGGAAGAAAAAATCGTCTATTTTGAAAAGCCGGGTATCGAAAACACGGAGACCACTCTCAAGCTTGCCCTGGAGCGGGCTAAAGCCCGCGGCGTTAAAAAGATAGTCCTCGCTTCCACTCGCGGCGATACTGCCCGTCTGGCGGCTAAACTCTGGGCAAAAAGCGGTATTAAAATTATCGTCATACCGCATCAGTTCGGTTTCTCCGGCATGGAGTTCCCGCCTGAAATTGTAGAGGAGTTGAAAAAGCAGGGGCATGTCGTCCACTTCGGCACGATGCTGTTTCACACGGAACGCTTTTATGGCACGAATACGCCGACGGCTATGGCGAATCTGCTGCGCACCTTCTGCCAGGGCATGAAGGTCTGTGTGGAGGTTCTTCTTATGGCCGCCGACGCCGGCCACGTGGCTATCGGCGAGCAGGTTATAGCGGTCACCGGTACCGGCCGCGGCTCCGATACCGCGGTCGTAGCTCTCGCTTCCACTTCGACACGCCTGCCTGACCTGCATATTACGGAAATAATCTGTAAGCCCCTCCAGACCAAGCAGGGGCTGCCCCCGCCTCCCCCCGGGCCGATGCCGCATACGCATCCTATATGGGAAAAACCTGATTAGCGTACTGATGGATTTGGGTTTGAGTAGCAAAAAGAAGAAAATCATAAAAATTACCGCCATAACGCTTGGCGTGTTAATCGTTCTTTACCTCGGACTTTCCATCTACGGCGCCTGGCAAGGCACGGTATTGCCCCGCCTCCCCCTCGCCTATACCGGCGGTTCGCTTAGCTTATCTTACGAGGATGTTTCTTTTTGCAGTCGCGGCGATAACGTTCTCCTCAATGGATGGTTCCTGCCGGCTGAAAAAGATGAAGTCGTTATCATCGTTCACGGCGGTTTTCAAAACCGTATCGATGAAAATGCTGATACGCTGGATATCACCCGGATTCTAGTTCAGACCGGCTATAACGTGCTGTTATTTGACTTGAGGGGCCGCGGCGAGTCTGAAGGTCAGGGCTTGGCGCTTTCATATATAGATGAGGATATCGGGGGCGCGGTTGACTTTCTCCGCAGCCGTGGCTACGGGACAGAGGATATCTGCATTATGGGATTTTGCTCCGGGGCGGCCTCCGCCTGCATCTATGCCAGCCGGAACGACGTCGGCGCTTTGATACTGGTCGGCTGCTTCGTCGATGTCCAAACGATGGTCATCCGCCAGGCGCAGTCGGTGGGAATACCTCAATTCCTGGCGCAGATGTTCTACCCCGGGACTTTATTCTTTGCCCGTATTATCTACGGTTTTGAAGTTATCCACCCCATCGATGTAGTTGGTAATGTACGGTGTAAAATCCTCTTCATTCATGAAGAATTTGATGAGTTTACCACCTTCGAGGAGACGTATCGACTTTTTGAAGCATCTGTTAATCCGGCCAATAGAATCTGGGAGGTTCTCTCCACCAACCACAGCCAGGTCTATATAACTCACCCGCTGGAGTTTATAGAAAGAGTGGACGATTTCCTGTCGCAGGACTCTACTTAGTCCATCTGCGGGCCGACCAGCGGCTGATATTGCATTACTTGTGACATTGCTTCCTGTTGCTCTTTTTCATCCATTGGTTTGAACCGTTTTGCCGCCTCTATTATCATCGGCCAGAGTGTGAGTTCCCCCGGTAGTACGGCGGCAGTGATATCCTGGCTAAGCGTAAACCGGAGACTCGTCTCTATGTCTGCCGCATTATCGAATGGTTCGTACCACGTATTGTAAGGGTGTGCTCTCGCTTGTCTGCCTTCCCAGGCGCGTTTGGCCACCGACTTAATCGCCATCACACCCACGTCCTTTTGCATGGCCGTTTTCAGAAGCGGTTTAAAGTCGTTCCAGTCGGTAGGATTCGTCGCGTGTACTCGATTCAAAGGAAACATCACCGTATCGAAGTCGAATAGCTTTAGAGCCTCGTTTTGTAGCGGCGGGTTATGCCCGGTGATGCCGATAAAGCGTACCAATCCCTCTGCTTTGGCCTCCAGAATGGCTTCCATCGCCCCTCCCATCCCCAGCGCCTTTTTTAAAACGTTCATATCATCGATGCCGTGGAGCTGGAACAGGTCAAAGTAATCCACTTTCAGCGTTTCCAGCGACCTTTTGATGCCTTCCCACGATCCTTTTTTATCCCGTTCCGCTGTCTTACAGCCGAGGAAAAATTTTTTTCCGTTTCTCTTGAACCACGAACCCAGGAGCGTTTCGGCGTTTCCGTACACCGGTGAGACGTCCACATGGTTAACACCATTCTCCAGCGCTGTTTCTATCGCCGCGTCGGCCTCTTTCTGACCCAGGTGAAACAAAGCAAAACTCCCGAAAATCAGGATGCTACTTATATGTCCTGTCTTACCCAGCCGTCTCTTGTCCATGTTGGTCCTCTAAATGTGTAATCATTGGTAGATTATGTGATTATAGTCCTGTTCTGAATTCTAAATTAATTCTAAAGTATAATTAACTAAAAAGTAAAAAGAAGGGAATGTATCTGAAATCAGAAAATTTATTGGGGCAGGTATCTTTATTGTCGGGCTTGGTAGAATACCAGCCGGGGGCAGTTGTCAGCCGCACTCTCATAGATAAATCGGCTGGCACAGTAACCCTCTTCGCCTTCGATAATGGCCAGGGTTTGAGCGAGCACACTACCCCGTTTGACGCTCTCGTTTATATCCTCGATGGTGAAGCGGAAATTACTATCTCCGGACAGCCCCTCCGGGTGAAAAAAGAAGAAATGCTCATCATGCCGGCTAACCAACCCCATGCTCTAAAAGCCGTCAAACGCTTTAAGATGATGCTGGTGATGATAAAGTCCGTTTAATAATGCTTGTATCTATATAACAACCCAATCGCCTGGTGTGCGCATCTTCCGGAATAATATCATAGTTTAGTCTTTATCTTTACGCATACTATCTTTTTACTTGCATTTTTGTGTAATATTGCGTATGATAGCATTGATTATGTTACTCCGCCTGATTTTGGAGGTATAAAATGCTGGACGAATTGGGACAGAAAATAATCTGGGAGCTCCAGGAAGACGCGCGGCAGAGTTTCCGTGAAATCGGCCGTAAGCTTAAGGTCTCGGAAGGGACTGTGCGCAACAGGGTTAAAAGCCTTGTTAAAAACAACACTATGAAAATAAGCGCTAATGTCAACCCCGAGCGCTTGGGTATGAATTTCATGTGCATCATGTGCATCGAGGTAAAGGTAGGCACCGCGGAAAAGGTGGAGCAGCTGTTGATTAAGTGCCCCAACGTGTATTACCTTTGCGGCTGCACCGGCAATTTCGATATCATCGGCATTTTCCTTTTTCACACCCCCCACGAGTTCGATGAATTTGTTAAGGACGTCATCGCTAATATCCCGGATATTACCCGCACCAGTACCTATGTTGTAATGCATGTCTCCCGCAGCCCCTGGGAGCATAATTTAGATGTTGCTGGGCTCGGTAAATCCTGAATCATATCCTTGAAAGAGCCCTATTTTTAACTCTTAGAAAGAGGCACCTCCTTTGCTTGAAAAAAGAAAGTCGAAATTTCATCTGTTCACCGGCTGGTGGTCCGTTCTCTTCATCGGCGTCGTCTCCGGTCTGGGCCACGGCTTTAACATGTACGCCCTTTCCGTATTTTTCAAGGATATCGCCGGTGAATTCGGCATCGAGCGGGCTGCCACGTCCTGGTCGGCTGGCATCGGCCGACTGGAAGGCGGCATTACCTCGCCGCTGGTAGGCTGGCTTTCGGATAAATTCGGCCCCAGGTGGATTGTCATACTCGGCATTTTTATTGCCGCGGTCGGCATGATTATCATGTACTTTATCACCCAGGTCTGGCACTACTACGTTGCCTGGGGAGTATTGATCGGACTCGGACTGAATATCGGCCTGACCGTCGCCTGCGACAAGATGATTAATGACTGGTTTATCAAGCGGAGGGGACTGGCCCAGGGTATTAAGTTTGCCCTCATTGGTGTCTTCGGCATCGTCATCATTCAGGTAATTACCTGGCTTAATGATATCAGGGACTGGCGTTTTTGCTGTCTTGTCTGGGGCCTCGTCATGCTGGCGAGCATCCCCCTCGCCTATGTGCTCATTAAACCGCAGCGCCCGGAGCATTACGGCCTTCTGCCGGACGGTGCGGAATTTGAATCGGACACAGCCAAAGATGAGCAGGGGATGATAGCCAGAGGCGTCAGCTATGCTTCGAGCTTGCAGGAAACGGAATATTCTTTTAAACAGGCTCTTAAAACCAGTACCTATTGGCTTATGGTTATCGGTTTCACCGCCCATAACTTTATCGCTGGCGGTTTTAATCTGCATGTTTTTCCTTTTTTAACTGATATCGGTATCGACGACGCGGCGGCTAGCGGTATGATGGGCATTATGATATTTTTCACCATTCCGGCCAGGTTTTTCGGCGGTATTATCGCCGACCGTATTCCCAAGCGCCATCTTCAGCTTTTATTGGTCGCTGCCTTTCTGTTGCAGGTAATCGGTATCAGTGCTTACCTGTCCAGCCGCAGCCTGGCCGCTGTTTATGTGCTACTTGTATGCCATGGCTTGAGTTCTGGAGCGATGACGCCTCTTATTGTCCTTATACTGGGTCGATATTTCGGCAGGAAAGCATTCGGCTCGATACTGGGAACGATGATAGCCTTCCTCGCCCCGATGGGATTGTTCTCTCCGGTATATTACGGCTGGATATTTGATAATAATGCGAGTTATGACATCGCCTTTATTACCGCTGTAGCTCTGGCGTCTATAGCTGTCGTTGCTACATTTCTGATACGTCCGCCGAAGCTTACACCAAACGGTACTATTGCTCCTCGGTAATAAATCAAGAAACATCGGTTCCCGCCGCGAGCTGCAGAACGTCGGTTTGACTTAACCCTCTGGCACAGCCTATTATTTTTATAGGGTTTGACATGGTTGAGCAGCGTGAAGTACTGGAACAAAGAAGACGAGTCCTTTTAAAACGCCGGTTAATCATTATTTTCAGCGCTCTTGGGGTTTTCTGCCTCACATTCACCTTACTTGGTCTATTCCAGTGTACCGATTTACTCATCAAAATATCCGAAGATGTGGAGTCATCCCCACAGGGTAATGAATGGGCGATGTTCCGCCGTGACCTTATCCACACCGGTAACGCTGGTGATAATTTTACTTTTCCCCAGGGAACACTGAAGTGGACCTTTACTACCGGTGGTGTTGTACATTCATCTCCCGCTGTCGTTGATGGTATTGTGTATTTTGGTTCCAGAGATGGCAATATCTATGCTCTTGATGCTGCTACAGGGGAAAAATTATGGGAATTCAAAACGGATAGCTGGGTGGAGTCATCGCCGGCGGTCGTGGACGGTATCGTCTATTGTGGCTCCAATGACGCTCATCTTTATGCCCTGGATGCGAAGACTGGCCGCGAAATCTGGTCTTTTACTACTCGATATGCCGTGAGGTCGTCTCCCGCTGTGGCCGATGGCGTGGTTTACTTCGGTAGTGATAATGCTGCGGTCTATGCCGTGGATGCGGCTACCGGCGAGGAACTCTGGCATGCCGATACCTGGGGCGAGGTAATTTCATCTCCGGCTGTTTCCGGAGGTATCGTGCTGGTTGGTTGTGATGGTGGTTACTTTTATTCCTTTCAGGCTAAAAGTGGCAGCGCGCGTATCCAGTATGATGCTAAATCTATCGTCAATTCGTCTCCCGCGGTGAAAGACGGCGTTGCCTATTTTACCGATAATGGAGGGTATTTTGAAGCTTTTGATATTATGGCGAGGAACTGGTGGCTGGAGAACAAATTGAGGGTCTATTGGCAAACCCTCCAATTATACGGTGTAGCGCCTAGTCCTCCGTTACCTTCTGGTTTTATCTGGGGCATTTCCCTGGGGTGGAGGGCAAGGTCGGTTTCCTCCCCGTCAATAGTGGGAGACTATGCCTATCTGGGCACTGCCACCAATCTGGTCTCTATCGACCTCATCACTCATGAGATTCAGTGGACGTATGTTACAAATGGCGACGTGACCTCTTCGCCGGCCGTGGCAGGTTCGGTTATCTATGTCGGTAGCGAGGACGGTCATCTTTATGCTATCGATAGGATGACCGGCGAAAAGCTTTGGGATTACGCTACGGGAGATATGATTACTTCTTCACCCGCTGTGGACAACGGCACGGTCTATATCGGCTCTCACGACGGCAAACTGTATGCCCTTGAATAGTCTCTATAACCACGCGTCATCTATTTCTTCTTAGTCAATTCGCCCGGACCGCTGTATGATTGCCTTAGCTTTTTAGCTAGCTCCGTTGTCCTTTTAGTGACTTCTTTTACAAAACCTTCCCTGCCCAGCTTGAACCAGTAGGGCTCCCACTCCATGTCCTTTAGGTTTTCTACCAGTGATGAAATAGTATCGAAGGGGAAAGTAATTATAATCAGTCCCTCGGGCAATACCCCTCGTGCTTTCATGCTATAGCCCAGACCGCTGATTGTATAATTAATCTCCCCGCTTAAATACGGATGGACGTATATCCAGGCGCAGGCAAGGCAGCTGGAGCCTTTGGCGTGCCACATCTTGCCGTCGGAAAAGCTGCTGGCTCTTAATAAAATCTCTGCCTGTCTGGGATTGGCTGTAAAAATCAGTAAATCTGGCTCGAATGTCATTTTATCTATAGATGCATGAGTAATATATTCTACGGAATTTAGGGGCAGGTGCGGCACGTAGTCGTAAATCCTCCGGTTAGCGCCGGGATTTTTAAACATGGAAAATATCGGCCCTAACTGCCCGCTGTACATCATGGGCGGATAGTCCATAATGCCAACCACCTGTTCTCCGCATTGGACGTTTTCCTTGGTGACGTAAAAAGGCTCGCTGGTATGTGCTTCTTTCAGCATTTCGCATAAAGCAAGTGTTTTCTCTGCCGGTTTGATACCCTCCGGCTTGTCCATGGAAAACTTAACGCCTACGGGCTTGCGCTCGAACTTGAACTTATCGAATATGGCATAATCCGCCTTTTTTAAACTCATTTCGTCCCCCTTTACAGGTTGGATTATAGCATCGGGTACTACCGGCAACAAGTTTCGTCGCTGTATTTTACCAGTTTTACTTAAAACGGGGTATAATAACCTTACCATGCGCCGTTTTTATATCGAGCAAATCAGTGGTGATAAAGTTGCTCTATCTGATGCCGACCAGCTACATCACATCCGCGATGTCCTTCGTCTGAAAGCTGGAGATATTATTATCGTCTTCGACCACGCTGGAAAGGAGTATAAGGCAAAAATCGCCTCCGCTGATAGAAAGCAAGTAGAGCTTAACCTGACCCCCCTGAAGGCCCGCCGCACCAGTCCTGTTAAGCTTACGGTTGCCTGCGCTGTCCCCAGGGCCGGCCGCATGGACGATATTGTCGACCATTTAACGCAGCTTGGAGTGGCGCGTATTATCCCTGTGCTTACTGATAGGGTGGTGGTCAAACTTGATACTGCTGCCAGGGAATCCCGTCTTTCACGCTGGCAGAAAATCGCTCAATCCGCTGCCCGGCAGTGCCAGCGGAGCAGTGTTCCCGTAATTTCCCCGGTTACCGACGTTAAGGAAGTAATCGAAAGTGCGCGGGACTTTGACCTCAAGCTGATACCGCACCTTACCGGCGAGCGAAAGCTCATCAGGGATGTTCTCGCCGCATCCCGCCCGAAAAACGTCCTTGTGCTCATCGGCCCGGAAGGGGATTTCACACCGGAAGAAGTGGAGTCGGCTTTACATAACGACTTTATTCCGGTGTCTCTTGGAGATACCGTCTTACGCGTGGCTGCGGCCGCTATTGCCGTGACGGCTTATATAAGGTTTGCTTTAGACAAATAGTCTTTTTCTGCTTTCTCGAGTGAAGTATCTAAGAGGGGTGAGTAAAGAAAATGCGACAAAATCCCCTTGACCCTCAAACTCATCCACCGTTAATATGAAATAGCTGGGAACTGCTTAATTCTTAATCGACCTAAAATAAAAACAAATGGAAAAATAAATAATTTTAACGAAACGAATCGTAGCTAAACCGTGAAAATAGTATTAAAATTCACGAAACGAATCGACTGTAAAAACATTATATAAATCAGGGTTTAGCTACAAAATAACTCAAATTTAAAAACAGCCTTTTTACAAAACGAATCCCTGTTTTCCGGTCATCGGGTGCTTATAGTGATAAGGAACATTGCCGCTTGGGGTGTCGAAGAGGGGCGCCGCTCCCTCTTAAAAAATGCTTCCCTTCTCTCCAAATTGATGGTTCAGCGGTCTATTTAAATGTGCCGTTTGGAGAGGGGGTCAGGCGGTGAGGTAATTCCTATCAAGCGATACTCACACGCCCGTTATCGGGTGCTTATAGTGATAAGGCACATTGCCCCGGTGGTATGGGTAGGGATGGAAAGCTGACGGAGGTTTATCGACATCCGGCAGGGGCATCCACCCCATCAGCGGCAGGTTCAGCCACCCGTCCTCCACCGGCGAGCAGAAGGTGTTGTTCCAGTGCAGCTTGCTGAACTTCCATTTGCCCTTCTCTTTAACATATTTGTTCTCGTAATAGCCGTGCAGGTATTCCTGCCGCGCGTAGGCCCCGTATGGCTTGGCTTCGAAGAGCCATGTCTGCCATCGTCCTTGAGCCGTCTTGCCGTCAGGCGCTACGTCCACCACCCCGCCTATCTGCATCACGATGAACGCCACCCAGGGCTGTCTCGGCCCTCTGCCCCGCCCCCCGATAACCTCCTGGTATATGCGTTCTACGCCCTTTTTACCGTAGAGTATGCCGTGGTCGGCTATCTCCACCGACTCCGCTTCGTCGGAGAACAGGTCTATAATTTCATCCCACATGTTGTTATCGAA
This sequence comes from Dehalococcoidales bacterium, assembly GCA_016926705.1. Taxonomy (GTDB): domain Bacteria; phylum Chloroflexota; class Dehalococcoidia; order Dehalococcoidales; family RBG-16-60-22; genus RBG-13-51-18. The sequence goes on from JAFGOC010000130.1 coordinate 16,549, forward strand.
GTAGTAGCCGTATATTTTTTGCAGGTGCTCTATCTCCTGGATGTCCTCCTGGAGCTGTACCTGTCTTTCTAATTCTTCTAGGTTCATATTCTTCACCTCTAAGTTATTCGCCGGTGACCGGGTGCTTGAAAGAGTAGGAGACGTGATAGCCTGATGGATAAGGATAGTATGCCGTCGCCGGGGCGTCGGCATTGGGAAAAGGCGCGTCGGATAGCTTCGGTACCTTCAAAAAACCCCGCTCGTAAGAAGTCCAGTAGGTCAGGTTCCAGTGCAGCTTCTTGAAGTACCATTTACCCTTTTCTTTAATATATTCATTATCGTAAACGCCGAACTGCCACGTCTGCTTCTTCGTCCCCCCGAAAGGCCGGCACTCGAAAGACGGCGTGTACCACCGCCCTTTGGCTGTTTTACCGTCGGGAGCAATGTCAATGACGCCTTGCGACTGCATTACCTCGAAGAACATCCAGCCCGGACGCTTCATGCCCACCATGCCCCCGTACATCTTTACCACTGCCTCCTTGCCCCGGAACACCCCGTGGTCGGTAATTTCCACTGACTCTGTGTTCTCGGAGAAAAGGTCGATAACTTCCTGGTACATCGCATTATCGAAGTAATAGCCGTACATTTTTTGCAGGTTTTCTATTGCCTGTATGTCTTCCTGAAGGGTTATTCTTTTTTCCAGTTCTTCCAGGTTCATGAGTTACAACCTTCTGTTATTTTTCTGTAATCGGGTGCTTGAAATGCACCGGGAAATGGTACCCGAACGGATACGGGTGCCAGCTTGTCGGTAGAGCGTCCGGCTTGACTTCCGGGCTCGGCCCGCTGTGCCCCACCACCGGCGTCTTGAGCCACCCGTCCTCGTAAGGCGTGCGGAAGTTGAGGAAAAAGTGCAGCTTTTTAATAAGCCACTTGCCGTTTTCTTTAACGTACTCGTTCTCATAGATGCCGTGCGCCCATAATTGCCTTAACTCGCCTTCATGCAGGGTTAAAGTCGGCCGCGCCTCCACGAAGAACCCGTACCAGCGTCCCCTGGCGTTCTTGCCGTCCTGGTCCACCGTGACCACCCCCTGTATCTGCATGCCGATGGACATGTAGCCCGGCCTCGGCTTGGCGTCCTTGCCCCCCTTAAGCAGGTCGATATAATACCTCCTGACCCCCGCCTTGCCCTTGTAAACGCCGTAATCGCATTCCTCCACCGACTCGGCATTATCGCTGAAAAGGTCCACCACCTTTTCCCATTCCTCATAGTCGCGGTAATAGCCGTAAATCCGCTGCAGCTTTTCTATCTGCTTGATGTCTTCCAGGCGCTGTATCCTCTTTTGTAGTTCTTCCAGTGTCGCCATATAGTACCTCCTGTTAATTGAGTTTTTTAGACTATTTCCCGCATTATACTCTAGCTAGGCGGGGAATAAAAGTAAAAATACCTCTTCACATCATCGTGGAAAACAGGTAATATGTACATATCGAGGAACAAAGGATGAACATAAGACAATATTCAAACGCCACAGAATTTCTGTCTCACGCTGGTAAATATCTTGCCCGCGATGAAGCGCGATATGGGCTTATCTTCGGAATTGCGAAAGCTGTGCAACGTAACCCAAACCTCTACGGGAAAGTTGCCCCGTGGTTCTGTTCCGTTGGAGGTAGAAATGATATTGGTGCCATAGCTATGCGGACTCCTCCCAATGTGGTGATACTGGCATACTTTTATGGCAGTCTTGAGACAGTTGGTGAGCAACTCGTAGCAGCAATTTCCGGGAAATATGGGGTAATACCTGGAGTGGTGGGAGATAAAGAGTTGGCAGACATATTTGCAGGTTTGTGGTGTGAAAAATATGATACAAAAATCACGCACACAATAGGGCAAAAGATCCATCGGCTCGATAAGGTAAATGATGTTTCCCTGTCACCGGGTAAATTCCGGGTAGCGACGATGGCGGATAAAGAGTTGGTGGAAAAGTGGTCCCATGCTTTTTATATCGATATTGGTGGTGAGGAAATGAATATGCCGGAACCGAATTTTATGCCCGCCTTGGAGATTGGATGGATATTCTTGTGGGAAGACGGCAGACCGGTCTCCATGGCGGTAAAGACCCGTCCGACGGGTAAAGGAATGACCGTAGGTGGCGTCTATACGCCCCCGGAATTAAGGGGCAGAGGTTACGCCACCTCCTGCGTGACCGAGGTAAGCCGGAACATCCTGAAAACCGGTAATAAATTCTGCACGCTTTATACCGACCTTGCTAATCCTACCTCCAATTCCATTTATAAGAAAATAGGCTATAAAGAGGTAGCCGATTCGGTGCAGCACACGTTCGCTGTCCCGGAGTAAACCCCCGTCACCTCCAGTCCTTTGACGCCGGCACCTTCTCCAAGGCGTTGAACGATTCTGCCCGGTTGATGACCACGTTGCAGGTGCCCTCGCGGCGCGTCAGTCTCCCCCTGATGATGAGGAACGCCGACCTGAATGTGTATTCGTACTGCTCGTACACTTTCCCGAAGACCATGCACGGTATATGCCCGAATTCGTCTTCCAGCGTGATAAATACCACCTTGCCGTGGGGTCTTTGCCTCCGTATCACCAGCCCCGCGGCGGTAACCGGGACGCCGTTGCCCAGATTCTCTATGTCCTTGCTGGTGCGGAACCCGTTTTTAAAGCGCGGACGCAGTTTTGCCATGATATGCCCTTCGGGGTAAAGGCTAAGCACGTTGTACTCTTC
>JAFGOC010000131.1 GCA_016926705.1 Dehalococcoidales bacterium
CGACCGTTGATTACCAAACTGATATCGGCGCTGGTTCCGCCTATATCCATGCTGGCAACGTACGGCAGGTTGTACAAGCGACTCATATAGGTAGCACCGAGCACGCCGGCGGAAGGTCCGGAGTTATGGGTCATAATGGCTGTTGTCTTAGCCACGCGGGCCACACCGCCATCGGCATGCACTACCAGGAGTGGTTTGCGGCAGCCCCGCTTTCTCACTTCATCCTCGGCCTTGTAAAGGAAGCTAACCATATCCGGATGAAAATAGGCATTGAGTAAGGCCACATTGGTTCGGGAAGCATTATCAGTAGTGGTGCTAACTTCATTGGAGAGCAGCAATGGTACGGCACCCAGGTAGTGCTTCGGATAGTCATCATCGGCTATTTCTCTAACCTCTAGTTCGTTACTAGGGTCAAGATGGGTATGATAAAGACTCACTACGATAATCCTTGCCCCACGCCCTAGGAGGCTGCGTATAGCAAGCCTAACCTCTTCTCTATCGACAGGACTCTTACCCACTAACTCTTCGATGCCAACAACCATCTCGGCGGGAATGATGGAATCAAGCGCAGGACTCCTGATATCTGAAGAGTAGAGATTTTTTTCAAAGCCTTTAGTCACAATTAGTCCCAGCCGCGGTCCAGACTTCTGTAGTAAAGTATTGGTAGCATGAGTAGTGGAAAACCTGATGACCTCTGTTTCATGGAGTAGTTGCGATACGGTAAGTCCCAGCTTTATAGCACCTTCTTCGACACACTTCAGGAAACATATCGTCAGGTCATGGGGGGTCGTGTCCACCTTTACCCATTCAATCTGTCCTTCACCGGTAAAGAAGCCGTCAGTAAAAGTCCCACCGTTATCGATATCAATTGTGAATTTCATCCAAGACTACCTCATGAATATTCGTTAAGAATCAAATAGATATTTAGGATATTTATATAACTTCTAAACATGGCGTGTCAAACTAAGTAGATTATGTATATTAACAACACTTTGAGTGAATCTCGGTCGTAAAAGTCGAGCAGGTTTTAATACTCCCTAGAGCCGTTATAATTAAGTTCTTTGATAGTCAGGCATTATTTTCAATAAGTTCAATCATCAAATACGGTGTTATGTATAGGATAAATAATGTTGACAATTTAAAATGATTGCGCTACACTAAGGTGCTTAAATTGGAATCTTATAATTTAGGCATAAAATTACTATAGAAAGGGGGCTCTTGAATTCAGTAACCATCTATATATTTAGTTTTAATAGGAGGTCAATAAAAATGAAGAGAGTTATATTTTTTACGCTTATCGCTATATTGTTAACAGGATTACTAGTAAGCGGCTGTGGTGAAGAAACCGCTCCGTCTACTACAACTACGCCAGCCGCTACCACACCAGCGGGTGAGCAACCCGAATACGGTGGCACTTTCATCTGGGTTCATAACGGAGGTATCACTCAGATTGGCGCCATTGCGGACAACCTAGGAATTGCCGCTCAAAGAAACACTTATCCCATGTTCGAGGGGCTGTTGATGACAGACGAGCAGGATAATATCCAGCCATGGCTGGTGCAGACGTGGGATGTTTCCGATGATGGCAAAACAATTGTTTTTCACCTGGAGGAAAACGTAAAATTCCAAGACGGTACTGATTTTGATGCCGCGGCAGTACAGTATAATCTGGAGGCTGTCCTGGAAGCAAATATAAGCGGTTCTGCTTTCCTAAACAATGTCTCATCATATGAAATCGTCGATAAGTACACGCTTCAGCTTAACCTCACAGAAGTCGATTCCACGTTTTTGCTGCGCATAGCTCAGGGATATTTAGGACTGATGGCATCTCCTACCGCGATGCAAAAGGAAACAACGCCTGAGACTATCGCAGAGGTGCATTCAGTGGGTACCGGACCTTTCCTGTTCGATAGCTGGGAACGGGATTCTTACGTAAGATATGTAAGGTGGGATGGATACCGTAAACCCGGCTTGCCTTACCTGGATGCCATTGAAATCAGGAATACTGCTGACCTGACCGTTAGCATCATGTCGCTTCGGGCAGGAGAAATCCACGCTGTCGAGAATGTTGACCCCGTAGATGCTATACAACTCGGGGAAGAAGGTTTTACCATTTATCAACCTAACCTGTATTTCCTGCACAGCATTGTTCCGTCCGGAAATAATCCTGAATCTCCCTTTGCGATAAAGGAAGTCAGGTTAGCCCTTGAGTATGCAATCGACAAAAGAACCATTGCCCAAGGCGTCGGTATGGGTTATTACGAAGCCCTTAATCAGCTCGCGACTGCCAAAGACCCCTGGTATAATCCAGACCTGACTTTCCGCGAGTATGACCCGGACAGAGCTAGAGAGCTCTTAGAACTGGCAGGTTTCAAGAACGGTTTCCATACGACACTCATATCAGATGTAATGGCCCGCCGGGACACTCTTACTGCCATACAGACCTACCTCGACGATGTGGGCATTACCACCGATTTGGAAATCCTTGATTTCGGGGCCGCCTTCGGTTTGCCACAACAAGGTTGGGAAGGCATATACTTCCCTGGTTTCCCCAATGTGGGCACGCTGCTGGGAATTCAGGGGCGCTGGGGTGAACAGACGACCTATATCAGCATCTACCAGCCAGAGGGCTACTGGGAAAAATGGGATGCCCTCAAAGCCGAATTGGATACTGCTGAACGAACCGAAATCCTAATAGACATCTTAGAGACAATATACGATGAAGTTATCGGTATCCCCTATCAGGGTGATGCGCCGCTGGTGGCGATGGATCCCAAGCTGCATGGCTTTGCCCACCATGCTTTCCATGTTACCAGTTTCTGGGCTCCTGGTGAGGTTTGGCTGGAAAAGTAATAAACAAAAAGAAATATGAAAAGAGGGCTGGTTGTTGCGTGCTATTGAGAACAAGCGCTTTCAGGTATACAGCCAGCTCTCTAAATAATTGATATTACAATTTATTAGCAGGCACATTGGGAAACTGATATACGACTCCCGGTAAACCCCTGTTAACCGGTCGAGGTTTTGTATGACATCATATATTATTCGCCGTTTATTTATGGGCGTCGTTGTAATTTTCATAGTTACGGTGATTGTCTTTTTGTTCATACGCCTTTTACCCGGCGACCCCCTGACGATATACCTTAACAAGACTGATATGCAGCAGTTGACCGAAGAGCAACTCCAGGAGTTGAGGGTAAAGTTTGGCCTGGAAAAATCCCTCCCTATGCAGTACATAGACTGGATGGCGGGATTATTTAAGGGCGATATGGGGCAATCAATTTATTATGATATAGATGTCCGTATCCTGATGACCGAGCGTATGCCGGTTACACTTTATCTGGGTGCTCTGGCGTTTGTAATTTCAGGAGTATTGGGTATCGCCTTTGGAGTTATCTGTGCATTGAAGCGCGGCACTTGGTTGGATACGCTGGTTACCCTGCTGGCAAATATCGGTGTAACCATGCCTTCATTCTGGGTTGGCATTATCCTGATTTATATACTATCAGTCAAGGCTGGATGGTTGCCGGTAAGCGGCTACATATCACCATTCGAAGACTTCTGGGAAAGCACCCGGCGTATTATCATGCCAGTCACTTGTCTGGCGCTATTCCCCGTAGCTTCTTTAACCCGGCTGACCCGCTCTTCGATGTTGGAAGTGATCCAGCAGGACTACATCCGCACCGCCTGGTCTAAAGGATTAAAAGAGCGGCTGATTGTCAGCCGGCACACTATTAAAAACGCCCTGATACCAGTGATTACGGTTATAGGTGTGCAGGTGGCCTTTATTTTCGGCGGTTCAGTACTTATAGAGTCGGTTTTCAACATAAACGGTATCGGGAGACTGGCTACGCAAGCCGTGCAAAATCAGGACTATCAGGTTGTGCAGGCTATTACACTAATTATGGCCATCATGGTAGTAATAGCTAACCTTATCGTTGATATTTCTTACGGATGGCTTGACCCCAGGATTAGATATGAATAAAAGGATTTAATATGACTAACAACGCCAACAATAATCCTCAGCCGGTTGATATCGCCAAGTGGTCGGAGACTGCCCCGCGCTACAGTGAGACTAAACGCATGATATCAGTTTTTATTGGGCGCCCACTGCCGGTCATCGGGCTTGTCATTATCGTATTGTTGATACTTGTGGCCATTTTTGCCCCGTTGCTGGCTCCTTATCCCCCAAACCAAATGGACATCCCCAATAAACTCCAGCAGCCGAGTTCCGAGCACTGGCTGGGGACAGATTCTCTGGGAAGAGACACGTTAAGCCGGATTATTTACGGCTCGCGTACATCTCTGATTATCGGTATTTCCGTAATGGCGATATCGTCCATCACAGGGACTGTCCTCGGTTTAGTAGCGGCGTATTTCGGTGGTGCTATTTATCATATTATAATGAGATTTATGGACGCCTTGATGGCTTTCCCGATGTTACTCCTGGCATTACTTGTTGCGTCATTGCTGGGGGCAGGTATGCTAAATATAATCATTGCTTTGGGCATCGGCATGATAGCTGCACCCTGCCGTCTGATGTGCGGCGTCGTGATGTCCGTGAAGCAAAATGATTATGTTCTCTCCGCACGAGCGATGGGTATGTCTAACTTGCGATTGATGTTTCAAGAAATCCTACCCAATGCCTTCCCACCACTGCTGGTGATGATTACTATCAGCATAGGCGCAGTTATTCTTGCTGAAGCGGGTTTAAGCTTCCTCGGCATCGGCATTACCCCACCGACCGCCACCTGGGGAGGCATGGTAAATGATGGCTATAAATTTATCACTACCCACCCCGTTTTAGCTATTTCACCCGGGGTGGCGATTATGTTGATTGTCTTTGGTTTTAACATGCTGGGTGATGGTTTACGGGACGCACTGGACCCGAAACTAAGAGGTGTAATATAGGTTACTAAATATATATTGTGAGTCATATTTTATTGTGTCTTTATTGAGTATTGAGAACCTAAAAACATATTTCCATACGTATCGCGGACTGGTAAAAGCCGTTGATGGGGTCTCTTTCAACGTCGATGAGAAGGAAATAGTCGGGCTGGTAGGAGAAAGTGGCTGTGGCAAATCGGTTAGCATGCTTTCTGTCCTACAGCTAATATCCAGCCCTCCAGGGGAGATTGTCGGCGGGAAGGTGATGTTTGAGGGTCAGGATCTACTGAAATACAGGTCTAAAAGCAATATGATGAATTCCATTCGCGGTGCTAAAATCGCCATGATTTTCCAGGAACCGATGACCTCGCTCAATCCGGTGCTTACTATCGGCCGGCAACTGACTGAAAGCATGGAAGTCCACCTAAAGATGACGCCGCAAATGGCGAGAGAGAGAGCAGTTGAGCTATTGCGACTGGTCGGTATCCCCGATGCAAAAAGACGTCTCGATGCTTACCCCCACCAATTTAGCGGTGGCATGCGTCAGAGGATGATGATTGGGATAGCGCTATCATGTAATCCTAAGATATTAATCGCCGATGAGCCGACAACGGCTGTCGATGTTACAACTCAGGCGCAGTTGCTGGAATTGATGCGGGATATGGTCGACCGGTTCAACACCGCCCTTATTATCGTGACGCATAATCTCGGTGTAGTTGCCCGCTATGCCGAGAGGATTTACGTTATGTATTCTGGGCGTATCGTGGAATCAGGTCTGGCTGATGAAATCTTTCTTGAACCTAGGCATCCTTATACCATTGGTCTGCTAAAGTGCGTTCCGCAACTTGGCGAGACGCGTCAGGAAAGAAGACTAGAGCCTATTAAAGGACTGCCCCCTAATTTGATAAATATGCCTCCCAATTGCGCATTTTTGCCTAGATGCAACTATGCCATTGACAGGTGTAATCTGGAACCTTGGCCGTCATTAAAGCATGTAGGGGGGCGACACTATGTAGCTTGTTTTAGAGAAATATTGGAGAAGTCATGAACCGGGAAAATTCAACGAATGTCGTGGAATTACTAAACCTAAAGATGTATTTCCCGATTACGCGCGGACTGTTGCGCCGCAAGGTCGGAGAGATAAAAGCCGTCGATGACGTCAGTTTTACCATTAAGAAGAACGAGACGCTTGGCCTCGTAGGCGAAAGTGGTTGCGGTAAAACAACGACCGGATGGTGTATCTTGCGCCTGTATAAACCCACGGCTGGGAAGATAATATTCAACGGCAGGGATATTTCCAGCATGAAGGAAAACCAGTTGCGTCCCTTTCGTTCCCGCATGGGAGCCATCTTCCAGGATCCTTATGGCTCGCTTAACCCCAGACAAACGGCGCGTACCATCGTAGGCATGCCAATAATTATTCACGGCATGAAAACTAAAGGGTATGATGATAGAGTAGAAGAGCTCTTCAAACTTGTCGGGCTGGACCCTTCTATGATGACCCGTGTCCCTCATGAATTCAGCGGTGGTCAGCGACAACGCCTGGGCATTGCGCGTGCCCTTGCTTGCCAGCCTGAATTGATAATCTGCGATGAACCTGTATCGGCGCTGGATGTTTCCATACAAGCACAGATTATTAATTTACTGGAAGATCTACAAGAAAAACTCGGGCTTACTTACCTCTTTATTGCCCATGATCTTTCCGTTGTCCAACACATCAGTAACCGCGTAGCGGTTATGTACCTGGGACGCATTATAGAGATTGCCAATTCGAAAGAACTCTATGCAAATCCTCTCCACCCTTATACCAAGGCGTTGCTTTCTGCCATACCGGTACCAAACCCGGTGATAGAAAGAAAACGAACTCGGATAGTGTTGAAGGGCGAGGTACCAAGCCCCGCCGACCCGCCTCCGGGGTGTCCTTTTCACCCTAGGTGTAATGTAGCTATTGACGACTGTAAAACGGAAAAGCCGCAGCTTAAAGATGTCGGCAACGGGCACATGGTTGCATGCTTCAGGGTATAAAGCAGTATATATCTCGACCTAGAGGAGAGAAGAGATGATTGAGAAGGGCAAATCATCCAGGGAATCTCAAAAAGAGAAATCCTTCATAAAAGGACTTAGCCTAGCGGATTTCGGTGTTGATGGCAATCCTTCAGTCGTTGATGTAATTAGAGGGAGGATAGTCAGGATCCGGCCACTACACTATGAGTGGAAATATGATAAAAGAGATTTTAATCCCTGGAAAATAAAGGCACGCGGTAAGGTCCTGGAACCCAATATGAAAACATTATTACCTCCCTTCGCCTTGGCATATAAAAAGCGGATTTACTCTCCAAACAGGATTCTCTACCCGTTGAAAAGAGTTGATTGGGATCCGAATGGCAACAGAAATATCGAAAACAGGGGAAAGAGCAGATACATGAGAATCTCCTGGGATGAGGCCTTGGAGACAATAGCACATGAACTTAATAGGATAATAGAAAGGTATGGGTCGGAGGCTGTGCTTGCCCAGGCAGATGGACATGGCGAAGGAAAAACAATACATGCTGCTCATGGTAGCGCCCTTAAACTTCTGGCGCTATTGGGCGATTGTACTCTGCAAATGAGGAACCCGGACAGCTGGGAGGGATGGGCCTGGGGTGCAAAACATGCCTGGGGAATGGAGCCTGTCGGTGAGATGGGGCCGTCCGCCAAAGTAATCCCAGATATTGCCGAGAATGCAGAATTGCTTCTGTTCTGGGGATGTGACCCGGAAACCACGCCATGGGGTTTTAACGGGCAGATGGCAAGTCGTGTCTGTTACTGGTTTACCGAGCTCGGTATAAAGTGTGTATATATCTGCCCGGAACTTAACTACGGAGCGGCTGTTCACGCCGATAAGTGGATTCCCATCATACCAAATACAGATGCCGCCCTACAACTGGCGATAGCCTATGTCTGGATTACTGAAGCGACCTATGATAGAAAGTATGTTACCTCGCATACTTTCGGCTTTGAGAAGTTTGAGGAATACGTTTTGGGGAAAGAAGAGGGGATTCCCAAGACGCCTCAATGGGCGGCAAAGTTAACGGGTGTCCCTGCCATGACAATCAAGGCACTGGCAAGAGCCTGGGCAGCCAGACGGACGTCAATAGTACATGGCAACGGTGGCCCCGGTATGAGAAGCGCTTATTCCACCGAAGCAGGCAGGCTGGAGGTTTTACTCCTAGCGATGCAGGGGTTAGGCAAGCCGGGGGCTCATCAGGTCAAAATGCTAGAATGGGGCATTGCCGGTATGTGGCACCCTAACGGAAGCCCAATGCCTCCGCCCAAAAATTATCCAGATTTCTTAAGGCCATCTTACTCCATTACCGAAGTCGGTGAACGAGCTAAAGCTCTTGACAGGAGAATAACCCCGCCTGGAATGAGAGAATTGTTGACGCCGGCACCAGTCGATCCTAAGCAGTTTATTCCCAAGGACCTTATCCATGATGCTATTCTCCATCCCCCAATACACTGGTATGGTAACTCAACCTTTCCCGGTACGGCCGATGATCAATTCATAAAATACACTTATCCGGCAAACGGCTGCTCGGAGATACACATGATATGGACTGATTCGCCCTGCTGGATAACCTGCTGGAATGACAGCAATTCCTTCATAAAAGCGCTGCGAAGCCCGAAAATAGAGTTTATTCTAGCCCAGCACCAATGGCTCGAAAATGATTGCCTGTTTGCTGACATAATCCTGCCGGTGAGTACCAAATTCGAGCAGCATGATATAACGGCCGACCATGAAAGCGGGCAATTTTCCACTATTATGGACGGGGGCAGATGTATCGAACCCATCGGAGTATCAAAAAGCGATTATGAGATAGTATGCATGATAGCCGAGAAACTTGGTTTGCTGGAGAAATTCACCGGAGGCAAGTCTGCTGAAGAATGGTTAAAAATTTCCTTCGAGTATTCTGGGATGCAGGATTTTATTAGCTATGAGGAGTTTGAAAGTAAGGGGTACTTTGTCATCCCGACCGACCCGGAATGGAAGAGGTATCCGACGGGTTTAAGTAAATTCTACGAAGATCCTGGCAACAATCCTTTGAAAACCCCCTCCGGCAAGATAGAGTTTTATTCCCAGAATTTAGCTAAGCATTTCGCTGATGACAAGGAAAGACCGCCCGTGCCGCATTGGATTGAAAAGGGGGAGAGCCATGATGAAAGGCTTTCCAGTGAAAGAGCTAAGAAGTATCCTCTGATTATCATGTCCAACCATGGAAGATGGAGAGTACATGCGCAGTGCGATGATATTACCTGGACCAGGGAAATTCCGACCTGTAAGGTGGAAGGCCCTGATGGTTATAAATATGAGCCTCTCTGGATTAATGCAGCGGACGCCGCGGCAAGAGGAATTTGTACCGGTGATGTTATTAAAATATATAACGAAAGAGGGACGGTGCTCGGCGGTGCCTACGTAACCGAGCGAATGACGTCTGGAGTGGTTTACATGGATCACGGCGCAAGATATGACCCGATAATACCTGGTGAGTTGGATAGGGGCGGAGCGATAAACACGATAACACCACACAACACAACGTCCAAGAACGCCACTGGAATGGTGGTTAGTAGTTTTTTGGTTGAAGTTCAGAAAGCTGACCTAGATGAACTAAAAAGCGAATATCCTGAAGCGTTCGCAAGACCATATCAAGCGGATGCCGGCCTGTGTATGGAACGAGTATTATCGGGGAAATAACCTGAAGCTAGATTTTCTTCTGACTCGATTCCCAGCCTTCTTATTTCGCGTCACACTTTTCATGTTTTAAATGTTATTCAAGACAGACTACATTTAAACTCTCTAATCCGGTGTTAGAAGGATTATACTAATTGGAATTATTAGTATTTGAAAATCGATGATATTAAACTAAGATAAGAGAGTTTGATAAGATTGTAGTGTCTCCCGGAAAGCTTCTCTTGGACGGGGAGTTCGGAATATACACCTGATATAGGTTTATATCATAGATAAATAAAAGGCTCTCCGGCGTCCGCAAAATTGACTGTAATTTCTTTCAGAAGCGGTTTCAGGAGTTTGGCCAGCTCTTTCATACCGGGTTCCTCGCTTCGTTCATGCCCGACAACGATCATAGCTTTGTTGAAGCCTAAAGCTGCAGCATCGCGGACATAAGCGCTAAGGGTCCATTCGGTAATCTCGCCGCAGACCATCGCATCCAGCTGCTGGTCGTTCATCAACCTGGCTGGCATTTCTTCCTGGCCGAGGCCGAGGCTTCCCCCGCCGACCAGTATGCCGACTCGACTGCATTTCGCTTCCGGTTCGCCGACGACTTGAATGACCTTCATACCTAGTTTCTTCTTCAAAAAATCCACCAGAGCAGCAACCGTCATCGTAGGAATCGAGTAGCAATGCGGCAGCGGCAATTCTTTGTTGAGATAATCCGTCCACCCCAGCTCTTTCAGCAACCCGGCATAAATCAGGTCGGTATTACCACCATGCATATGGTCATGGTACCGCCAGATTGATAATCGGTTATCGTCGATTAAAGCCTTTTTCCGCTGATAAACCGGGTCATCTTTCACCCAGTCTATATGGTCCAGACCGGTAAAATAAGTTGGTTCATGGGTGATAATCAGGTTGCAGCCCATCTCGATTGTCCGGCGAATCACGTCGACGGTGGCCATAAATGTGGTCACAACCCCGGTGACTTGATACTCCCACCTGCCTTCAATTAGCTGGTCGCATGTTTTGTCAAATTTTTTACCGCCATTTAGCGCCAGTATAATTTCGACTACTTCTCTTACGTTCATCATTCATAACCCCCAGGTAGTGTTTCACGAAAGCCGTCAACCGTTTTTTAAGCATATTCGTCTGGCTAAAACGATTGCACCAAGGACCCCGGATAAGGAGATATTGGACTTTTCATCCACGAGAGCCGGGCGAACCAGGTAACCGCTGATTTGTTCCGGTGAATCCAGAGCGGGAATGTATTTGTTCAATAATTTCACGACTTTTCGCTGCACCTTTCCCAATAAATCGGGGTGGTCCATGATGCCGCCGCCCAGTATAATCCGTTGCGGCGACAGAGTGCATATCAAGTTGCATATCCCGATAGCGATGTAGTTTGCTTCAAGATTCCAGGCTAGTTTATAATTCTCGTCATTTTTCAGGATTTCTTCAGGAGGCTTTCCCCATCGTTGCTGCATGGACACCCCGGAAGCTAAGCCTTCCCAGCAACCGAAACTCGGGTTATTACGGAGGTCGCATCTATGGAATTTACATGAGCCTTTAAAACCCGGTTTATCGCTGCTATCGCGAGGAACCATGATATGCCCCATCTCGGGGTGGACAAGACCATGCATCAAGTCCCCGTTGATAATGCCCCCGCCGCCTATTCCCGTACCCAGTGTAACGTAGACGAACGTGTTCAGGCCCCGGGCCGCGCCCCATTCCCGTTCGCCTAACGCGGCGCCGTTGACGTCGGTGTCTATGGCTACCGGCACATTAAGGGCATCACTTATAATACCGGCCAGATTAACATTTGCCCAGTTGGGTTTGGGCGTGTTGGTAATGTAACCGTATCGACGGGACTTCTTATTAAGCTCGAGAGGCCCGAAGGAGGCAATACCGAGCGCCGTCAGGCGCCTGGAGGCTTCTTCGACTGTATAGGGTTTGAAAAACCCGATGACTGCATCGAGGGTCTTTTGAGGCGTTGTGGTTTCAATCCGTTTTATAAGCAGGCCAGTCGGGCTCGTTCCGACGGCACAGATAAATTTTGTACCGCCGGCTTCGATTCCGCCATATATTTTAGTTGGGGACTTCTTCATACTAATAATGAATTTTAGCTCAACAGGAAGTCCCTTGACAATATGCAGAAGCCGCAAGTAATATCTATTGCGGATGAACACAAAGACTGATTACCCTCCCTGGCTCAATCAAGCCGTCTTTTACCAGATTTATCCTCAAAGCTTTTACGATACCAACGGAGACGGCATCGGCGACATCCCGGGGATAATTCAAAAGCTGGATTATTTACAGTGGCTGGGCATTAACGCGGTATGGGTTAATCCGTGTTTTGTATCTCCTTTCCAGGATGCCGGCTATGATGTAGCGGACTATTACAGAATCGCGCCGCGTTATGGAACCAACCGCGACCTCTATCGACTCTGCCGGGAAGCCCATAAGCGCGGGATTAAGGTCTGCCTGGACCTGGTGGCAGGCCATACATCCATCGAGCACCCCTGGTTTAAAGCCTCTTGCCGGTCCAGTAGAAATAAATACTCGGACCGTTATATCTGGGCATCTTCTGCGGTATGGGGCGCCAACCCACCGCTTCCCATGATACGAGGCTATGCCGAGAGAGACGCGAATTACGTTGCTAATTTCTTTTATTTTCAGCCGGCTTTAAACTATGGGTTCGCCAGACCGGCAGCGGAACAGCCCTGGCAGCAACCGGTCGATGCTCCCGGGCCCCTCGAGTCCCGCAAAGAATTGAATAAAATCATGAATTATTGGCTTAGCCACGGCGTGGATGGTTTTCGTGTAGATATGGCTTTTTCACTGGTGAAACTGGACCCGGGCCGTAAAGAGACGATAAAACTATGGAGGGAAATCATACAGGAATTACGCACATTCTATCCCGGCACAATTATGATTGCCGAATGGGGTAACCCAGAGGAATCGATTACCGCCGGATTTGACCTTGACTTTATGTTTCATGTCGGAGTACCAGGTTACGCAGACCTCCTGCTTAACGAGAAATGCTTCTTCCGCCGGCATGGCGGCGGGAACATAATGGGTTTTCTTGAAAGTTATTTAGAACAGGCCAGTAAAACACAAGGCAAGGGCCTGATTTCCATTCCCAGTGCCAACCATGATATTAAAAGACCCAGTTCGGACGGCAGGACTGCCAGTGATTTAAAGGTAATTTTCACGTTTCTGCTGACCTGGCCGGGAGTGCCTTTTATTTACTACGGGGACGAGATAGGCATGCGCTATATACCCGGGATGCCATCGAAGGAGGGGGGATACACGCGCACAGGCGCCCGCACTCCCATGCAATGGGACGACGGGCAGAATGCAGGTTTTTCTATCGCTGGTAAAGACCGTCTTTATCTTCCGCTGGACCCACGCCAGAATCGACCGACAGTCAAGAAGCAGGCCGGCGACACGGGTTCGCTGCTACATCATGTCCGCAAACTGATTGCCTTGAGAAAAAACTCTCCCGCCCTTCAAGCCGTCGGCGCTCTCATTCCTTTACAGGTTAAAAACAACGACCGTCATTTCGCCTATCTGCGCCAGTCCGGCAGCGAGCGGTTCCTCATCGCGCTGAATCCGTCCGCCGACCCGTCTCAAGTACGCATAAAAGGAATAAAAACAGATAAACTAGCGCCTCAAATATCTCATGGTGCCAGGGCTTATGCTGAAGGAGACGACATCCAGATTGACATGGATGGAGTTTCTTACGGAATCTTCAAGCTCTAAACGGACAGTCACCATTCGTTCATAGACAAAATTTGTTCTTCTTTAGCAATTAAAAATGGAGCGCCCGTTTTAGTGCCCGGTGAATATCAGCAGTGAACCTTTTAGAGATATCCGCGCCCGGCACGAGCATATCGAAAGCGTGGCAGCCTCCGGGATAGACATGGAGTTCGGTGGGGACGCCGGCAGCAATCAATCTGCGCGCGTAAGCAACGTCTTCCTCGGCGAAAAGGTCAATATCTCCGACCGTGATATAGGCGGGGGGAAGCCCCGCCAGACTTTCCGCTCTAAAAGCCGCCGCATAGCAGGAAATTCCAGCGCCGCCAGGCTCGCAGCCGAGAAATGAACGCCAGCCTTGCAGGTTATTTTCACGGGTCCAGAAGAGCGTATCCGGCAGGACATCGCCGGGTGGAGCAACGTTACAGTCGTTAATCATGGGGTAAATCAGCAGTTGAAACATTATTTGTACTTCAGCCCGGTCACGCGCCAGGATAGCCAGGCCGGAGGCAAGCCCGCCTCCCGCACTCGCACCCCCGACGGCGATGCGGGAAAGGTTTACTTTAAGGTCACGGGCATGAGCCGCTAGCCACTTTAGAGCGGCGTAGCAGTCTTCAAGAGGGGCGGGATAAGGGTTTTCGGGCGCCAGCCGGTATTCCACGGAAACGACCACGCAATTACCAGCTAAAGTGAATTGCTTAGCGGTAAAATCTTCCTGGTCTATTTCACCCAGCATATAGCCGCCGCCGTGAATCCAGAGCAGGGCAGGGAGTAGTCCCGATTGTTTTTCCGGCCGGTAAATTCTAACGGTAACATCGGGTTCACCTTTGGGGCCGGGAACATTTTTATCTTCGGTAATGACACCCGGGATGACCGGCAGTTGTGATTTCATTGCCGCCATCATCTGTTTGGAAGCGGCACGGGCGGCAGGTAAATCATTAAAATTCATAGGCGGCATCTGGCTTAGCATTTGCTTAATCGGTCCTTTGAGTTCAGGGTCTAATAATTCCGTCAAATCACGCACTATAATTTCCCCCCTATTTATAAATAAAATATTCCTAACAACCCTGTGTGCTTCTGTATATGATGTCATCCTGGATTTCCGGGGAAAGCATCACAAAGTAGGCGCTGAAGCCTCCCACTCTAACCACCAGGTCGCGATGCTTTTCCGGATGGACTTTAGCATCGAGCAGCTCTTCGGTATCCACCAGATTGTACTGAATATGCTGTCCGCCATTTCTGAAGAAAGTATCGGTAAGGATAGCCAGTTTTTCCCGACTTTCCGGACTTTGCATGACCGTACCGGAAAACTTCTGGTTCAGGCATGATGCGTAGGACTCTTTAAAGCCCGCTTTAAGCGCCGACCTGATTACGCCGGTGGGGCCAAGCTTATCCATTCCCCTCATTGGAGATATCGAGCCGTCGTTCAATGGTTCCTTTGATTTTCGTCCACTGGGTAATGCTCCTACACCTAAACCGCCGAAGTAATGCCAGGATAGTCCTTCACGGGAAATTTTACAGGGTACATCAAATGGGTTTTTATATGCCATGATAACGCTGCCGGAAAATTTGCCTACATCACGGACCATAAAATCTGCTTCATCGATATCATTGCCGAATTTCGGTGCCGCCAGGCACATCTGCCTTATCTCCTCGCCCTTTCTACCTGTAAAGTTATTATTGAGGGCGTTTAAAAGCTCATCCATGGTCAGTTTTTTCTCGTCGTATACCATTTTTTTTATAGCGGTAAGTGAATCTGCCGTGTCAACGATTGCCCGGTCACTGATGCCGTAGCTATGGTCCGAGTCCGTGATAAGAATGTCCTGTCCCTTCTCCATACACGAAGGGCCCGTAATGCAGGAGTTGAACGGGAAACGCAGGTACTTCGGCTCAACGCTCTGGGCCAGAGTGCCGAGCCACAAGACACGATTCACAACATATTGGTATTGTTTTTTGAATGCTTCGTATAATTCTGCAAAGGTCCTGAATTTCCGCGGGTCGCCGACATCTATGCCGACTTTTTTACCGGTTATCTGGGATACCCCACGGTGAAGCGTGAGGTCCAGAATCAGCGCAACATTTACCGCCCCTTTACCCTCGCTACCGTTATGGTCGACTTTAGTCGGAAGAATCGGTGTAACACATCCCTGGCCGTACCAGTCTCTAGCGTCCCCGATAGGTGTACCGTCGTTGACAAAGCTGGCGACAACATGGTCGCTGTTTTCAAAGAGGGGGATACCGCCTTTTGTCTTATAATTAGTTTCTATCGCTTTAAGCATCAAAGAGCGGGGTGTTTGCGAGTTCCAGTTGACTAGAACGGTCGGCGATGATATTTTAATCAAGCCAATCATATGGAGAACTAGGTAACTCAAAGCGTTTGTGGCGTCTTTCCCCTCCCTGTCCACGCCGCCGATATTGATACTGTTGATGCTGTAACTGAACTGGTGGGTCTCCTGCTGGGTTTTACCAACCGGGACGACGACTTTCATGCCCCAGAGCGTTAAAGCGCTGCCTAAAAGCTCCGCCGCTCTTTCCAGCGTTAATCGTCCGTCATGGAGGTCTTTTTCAAAATAAGGCTTAAGGTACTGGTCGATTCTGCCGACGAGGAGAGGGTACATCGCCTCCAGTCCTCTGCCGACGATGATGAAGTTCATGAACTGGAGGGCCTCATGAAATGTTCGCGCCGGGTTCTCCGGTACGCGTTTGCAAATATCAGCAATCTCGATAAGCTCATTCCGTCTTTCAAGGTTAGGCTCATTTTCAGCTTTACGGCGAGCCAGGTCGGTATATCTTCGGGCATAATTTATCATCGCTTCACAGACGATAATCGCCGACTGCCAGAAATAGAGCTTATTGATATCGGTCTCTTTCATATCTTGAAAACGTTGTATGCCGGCTTCGGCTTCCTCTATCAAGCCGCGCATCCCTTTTGAAAGCAGCTTCTCCCACGTGCCCCGGCAGGTGACTCCGGGGAAATAGCCGGAATCCGGAGTGGGGTCGGCACCTTTGGCTTCACTGATATCCTGCGCCCAGGTCCCTACTACGGAACGCCAGGCTTCGTTGACATGGTCCGGAGCCGTTTTCCCGCTAAAAAAGCGGGCGCATTCTCTTAAGGTATTTTTATCTTCTTTAGATTTTGTTTCCTGAAATTCCATCCAGCGGCTTAATTTATCCCCTTCCTCCCAGAGTCCAGGGATAGAGTCTCCGTTTTCATCCACGAACGCCGGCGCACCAATTAGATGTTCCGTTTCTCTGCCTACGATGATGTCAAAATCATGTATAGCGATGGGGCCTTTCTCCAGTACTTTCTTAAACAGCCGGGCGCGACGGAGTTCGATATCTTCGCCTTCCGTCTCTTGCCAGGATTCCATCGCCACCCGGGCCCGGTCAACGGAAATTATCCTCGGGGCACCGAACATGGCGTCTTTAAGCTGAAAGAGAGACGGGCTTAATTTTAGATTATCAATCTTTTTTATGAGAGCTTCTTCGGGTTTTGATTTAGTGACCATAATGACCTCCACTCGAGTTACCGCAGTGTGTACGTTTTTTAGTTTGTCATTGTGAAATCGTGCACATAATTCCATTAGATTCGAAAGCTTTTTTTAATGATTCAAGATGCTCGGATTCAGGAGAGAGAACATCGGACAACGGATATTCCCTATCCAGAGACTCGTATTTACCTTTACCCAATCGGTGATATGGCATTAGTTCAATACGGAGGGAGTTATTCCCCAAACCATGCAGAAAATCTACTGATTCTTTAATGTTTTGTTCATCATCATTAATCCCCGGAACTAACGGCATCCTGAAAAGCGTTTCCACGCCGCTTTCGGCCGCAATCCCGGCGTTGTAAAGTATAAGCTCATTCGGTTGGCCGGTATATTTACGGTGTTTTTCAGAATTCAGGTGTTTAAGGTCATAGAGTATGTAATCGGTGTAAGGGAGGACCTGTTTTAAAGCGGACTCGGGAGCGCATCCTGCTGTTTCAATGCAGGTGTGAATGCTGGCCCGCTGGCATTTTTGAAACAGGTCGCATACAAGTTGCGGCTGCAAAAGGGGCTCTCCCCCGGAAGCCGTTACCCCGCCGCCGGACGCTTCATAAAACATCTTGTCACGGTTTATAGCATCGTAAATTTCTTCGGCGTTCATTGCCCGGCCATAGAGGACTAATGCTCCATAAGAACATGCCGAACAGCATATACCACAGCCATCACAGCGTGCACGGTCAATACGAGGAGGCTTGTCTGCCTGGTATTCTAGCGCATTATTGGGGCAAACTTCGGCGCACTTGCCGCATTTGGTGCAAAGTTTTTTGATTAGTCCCACTTCGGGGTGTGGGGAAATACACTCCGGGTTGCTGCACCATTGGCATTCGAGGTTGCAGCCTTTCATGAATACAACCGTTCTTATGCCCGGTCCGTCATGTATAGAATAGCCCTGTATATTTGTGACCAAACCAGATATCATGATGGCTTTACTTTACCTACCTGGGTGAATAACTTTAGCGTGTCCGCTACATCCCAGTGCTCGGCGATTTTTCCATCTTCTATGCGGAAAATGTCTACAACGTCGAAGTTGAGCTTATTGCCGGTTGGAGGATTTCCCAGCCATTCATTTTTATGGGTTGCCGTGGTGGTGGAGTACATCATGACGATATCACCTTCGGCGACAATTCTTTTTACGGTGTAGCTAAAATCAGGCAAGCCTCTGAATATTCCCTTGAAAAACTCTATAAATCCGGCTTTACCCTGCGGAGTATCCGGGTTATGTTGGATGTAATCTTCTCTCATTATCTCATCCAGCTGGCTGAAATCATGGTTCTGAAAAACGGTTTTACAGAGCGCCTCCACGAGCTTTTTATTCTCCTCAAGTGTGGACATCTCCCGTTTACCTCCCTGCTGTATGTATATCCGGTATTCCCCGGGCATCGATTCTAAATTTAAGGTTTAATGATGGAGTCTTCTTTTTTCACATATTTGGACGCGATGCTGGTATGGAATAGAATAATGGGTTTATCTACCCTTTTGAAGATAAGCGGGCAGTGTATTAGTCCAGCGGGAATGTAAACGCTTGCCGGCGACGTGAAGGTATGCATTTCCTGCTCCTCGCCTAAACCCGATTTCAATTTCTGCAAACAGGTCATCCATGTGTTCATAGTCATAGGACATGAAATGAAGATACATATCAAAGTCATGAGAATGGGGGTATTCTTCCATTTTACACGGCGCCATAACGCGGGTAATCATAAATGTTACGTTGGTTTTGTAGTCGGTCTCGCCAGTCCATTCCATAGTAGGCCATGGTTCAAATTTCGCCAGGGATTTTCTGATTACATACCTGCCGTATTTTGATTCTTTCATTTACTCACTCCTAATATAAACTTTTTTAGAGAACGATGGCCAAGCCATCTCTAATAATCGCCTGTCAAGGTAAAATTTCTCCGCTTGTTGGCTTTTTGCCAGAGCATCATGTGCCCGGCCTCTTCCGAGATTATTTTAACCGCATCGACGGCAAGCGGACCGAGTTCAAGAGCCTCTTCCTCCGTAAAAAACCCGACGATTGTGATATAACCGATCGGATAGCTGTTTTGGTCCAGTATCGGCGCAGCAACAGCATTCATCCCCTGTTGAATATCTCCCAGTTCCAATGCAAATCCGTTCTGCCGGCATCCAGCCAATTCTTCCCGGAGCCTTTTTTTGTTAAATTTTTCCGGACGCCCATAAAAATAGAGGTCTTTATTTTTTAGCATTTCCTCAAGTTGGTCTTCAGGTAAAAAGGCCGCAATTACTTTTCCATGAGCACCATACGTTATCGGTGTAACATACCCAATGGGGGAAGAAACTCCAATACCTGGCGCTCCCAAATACTCGGCAATAACATACGTTTTATCATCGGAGATTATGCCCAGTGCTACAGTTGCCCCAGCTTTTTTAGCTAGGTCCTGGAGAACCGGTTCGGCGAGACGCGGGAGACTTAAAGTCTCCAGCAATTTCCCTGCAAGTGTTAAAAGTCCGGGCCCGAGCACATAACCTTTTCTGTTAGGATTCTTTTTCACGAAACCGTGCTCATTTAGAGTATTCAGGATGGAAAAAGCTTTACTGCGATAAATACCCACTTCCTGGCAGATGTCCGTAAGACTTTTAGAATTACTTCCGCTATCAGCCAGGCAAAGCATTACCCGGATTGCCTGTTCGACAGCCGGCACCTTATACAGGTTTTTGGCCTGACTATTATCGGCGGACAATGTAGTTTTATCCTTAGAACTAAAGTTTTGTAGATAGAATAACAGAGTAAATTGGTGTTGTCAAGTTATATTTTGCAGCTTATATAATAAATACTATTTTAAATATAATTGTCAGATGAAAATTTGAATACCATTAAATTTCTTAGTCCAAACATGCTTCAAATATATCGTGTTTCCGGTATAGTTCGACTATAAAGGAGGCAAACAGACTCCGCTTTTTACCCGAGATACGTAGGGTTCAGAAGGTCTGCAATTTAAGTCTGCCCGCCCCGACCATATGGCCGCCGCAGATTTGTTCCTCTTGGAGTGAGTAATCAACTCTGCCCGCCCCTACTTTAGCTATGAAATCTTTAGTTGTTACTCTCTAGTATTTTTATTTATATTCAAGTAAAGTGCCCCAATTTTCCACCTTGTTAAATCGGTTGTTGGTAGAATGAAAATGTATAAGAATCGGAGTTTTATCTAGATCAGGATTATGTTCAAATAGAACCCTGTCACCGTACCTGATAGCTTCTAAAGCCAGCGGGAGTTCGGATTTAAAAATATTATAACGGAACTTAGCCGGGCCCCAAATAAATCCCCCGCTCACGTGGCAGTACGCTTTGAGTACCAGGTTTTCGCCCTCGCGTACGAGTTCGGCCAGGACCTCATCTCTCATCAATCTTGTATATAGCTTTGAAATCTGTTTTGTGTCATAAGCGCTACCGATAGAAAGAAAGAGATTACCGGTAATATCAGAGTGATTTAACGTATAACGTCTCGGCAATATCAAGTGGTCAGGAGTAGCTCCGGCCAAGTACGTAACGTGTAGCTTTTCCGGATTTAGCCTCTGCATACTAATCTATTAGACTCTCTAAAAATTATATTTGTCAACAGATATGTGACAATTAACAGAAAAATTGGACGATGATTTAAAAAAAACGTCTCAAATAAACAGATTTCCCACTTGAGAAATTATTATTAAGTCTTTTTCCACTGGATGCAGAGCTCAAGAAACCTGGGGACGAGGGTCACGCGGGCATTCCGGAGGGGCGTTTCTCTTAAGAGCGCCTTCACCTCCCCGAGGTTGTAAGACGAGCGGACGGCCTTCAGCCAGAGCAGGCGCTGGGATTGGTTCATGCCCATGGCCCAACCGAGCAGGCTCAAGAATGGGTTGAGTATGTTATACCTCATGTTGTCCCAGATTAAGCAATAACCGCCCGGGGAGGTGACCCTGGAAATTTCCTTGAATACTTTAGCGGGGTCCGACCATAAATGCAGGGAGGAGTTACTGACTACCAGGGCAAAGGAGCCGTCGGCGAAGGGCAGCGACTCCGCGGGAGTCGGCTGAAAAACGATTCTGTCGGTTAAGCCTGCTTGTTCAGTATTCGTCCGTGCGATTTTCAGCATCTCTTCCGAGATATCGGCGCCGGTAATTTGCCAGTCGGGGCGGACTTTCGCCAGCTCGATTACCAGTCGGCCGGTGCCGGTGCCAAGGTCCAGCACCTGCTTTCCGGGGATATTTATTCTCGCTGCTTTAGCGGCGAACCGGCGGTACACCGACCCCATGAAGCGCCGGGCATGTTCGTCATAAAATTGCGCGGCACTGGTGTCAGCAAAGGAGTCTTCGCTTAATGGGATACGCGTGCCTTTTAAAAATTTCATAATATTGTTTTTATTGATTCAACAGACAGGCGGGGTCGGCGGCTAAGGGGTCTGTCGTATGAGCGAAAGCCCGGCCGCGACAGCCGCCGCAGATATTCTGGTGGCGGCATTCTCCGCAGACGCCTTTCAAACGCCGAGATTGTCCGCGGAACTCCTGCAGCAGCGTCGAGTTATTCCAGATATCCGCAAAAGACGTCCGGCGCACATTACCCGCCGAAAGCGGAATAAAATTGCACGGCCACACCTCGCCGTCAAACCGTATATAGCTGAAGCCTCTGCCAGCACCGCAGCCGGAAAGGGCTTTCTCACGTATACTCTTTCCAAGCGGGAAATGTTTTTGTTCGACCAGAAACGGCCAATACTCGGGGCAGCAGACCGGCATTATCAGGGCGCGGGTCTTTTTCTGCTTTTCCGCGATTGTTCTAATGAGTTGCATTTGTTCTTCAGCGTCCAGTTCAAGAGCCACCCCTTCTTTATGAGGCGGGACAGCCTGGAAAACCATAATGATATCCGCTTTCAGTGATTCGGCAAGGCCGATTAAGCCGGACAGCTCGGCCAGGTTTTGTTTCATCGCCGTGAAATTGACCTGCAGGCAAACGCCGGTTTGTGCGGCAGCCTTGATGCCATTCAGGGCGCCTTGAAAACATCCCTCCTTGCGTCGGATAGACTCGTGACAATCGCTGGTATAGCCGTCCAGACTGATAGAAAAATTGGCCACACCCAATCTAGCCAGGTCTTTGGCCATGTCCGGCGTCAGTAAAGTGCCGTTGGTGCTGAAGACGATATGAAACCCTAATTTCCCTGCGTACTCAATAAGCTCAAATATGTCCTCTCTTAAGAGGGGCTCGCCGCCGGTGATGACAATCATGCGTATATCTTCAACCGCAGCGATTTGTTCCAGGAGCTTTTTACCTTCGATGGTGGATAGCTCTGCCTGTATTGAGTCCACAGAACTTGCATAACAGTGAATGCAGTTTAGATTGCAGCGCGTTGTTACTTCCCAGACTACATGAGTGGGATAACCGGTACAACCGATGGCAGTGGCGCCGGCGGCGGAGGCAAGCACTTTTTTCCCCTTAAGCATCCAGCCGGGGAGTCCGACCCAGCCGGTAATCCATCCGTGATACGCCAGGGAGAAGGCCTGTTTGAATACCAGCGAGGGCGGATTGAAGAGTGATTTTACCCGTCTTCCGGGTTTGGAGTTTACCAAAAAATTCTCCTAATAGAACAAGAAAACGCTTAGCAGGATTAACACACGGGCGACCAGCATGAAATAGGTGGCGAAGGAGAAAGCTTTTATCCCCTTGGCGAAGTTTTCGGAATCCTGCATGAAGTTGAAGCTGATTACCAGCGCAAGCAAAGCCATCAGGCCGGTCGGTATTAAGTAAAGCAGCCCCAGGTTGAACAAGAAGCCAAGATAGATGCCTACTCCGGCGGCCAGACATAAAAAGATAAAACCCAGAACGGTTGCTGCCTGCGGAGACGTCCTTTTTATAAAAGCCGGTACTTGAGTTAGTTTTTCGCCCTTGACGTGCTGTATGGGGTGCAGAGGGGAATAGACCATAATATGCCCGGCCTGCCATGTTACCGAAAACAGCCACAATGCCCACGGCTCCCAGGAGGTAAACAGGGTGTTCGGCGAGAAAGCCGTCCAGCCGCAAAGCCAGAGCATGCCTTCGATGGGGGGGAGGATAAGATAGCCGCCCCTGTCTCTTAAGTAACTGGAGTATAGGCAGCTAAAGGCGATGGCAATTACCGAGACAGCGAAACAGGTGGGATTAAAGACGAACCAGACGATAATCAGGGCGACGGCGAAAGACGCGATGGTCAGCAGCAGAGCCTGCCGCGGCGCCAGCCGACGGCTCGGTATCGGCCGGCCGGGCCAGCAGACCACGTCACGGCGCCGGTCGGCGAAGTCGTTGAAAGCGTGAATACCGGCAAAAGCCAGCAGGGCGGCAATTAGACCTGGAACAGCTTCACTCCAGGAAGGGAATCCACTGTTAGCTAGTGCGGCGGCGCCGGCTACGCCAAGCGCTCCCATCGTTGAAAGGACCGGTCGGGTAATATCGATAGCCCCTGCCAGCCTATCACTTATGGTATAACTTGATTTAACCTCATTCCCCTGCCCCATCCAGCGCTGCATGATGCCAGCCATTTTTACCCGCCTTGTTTTCCGAATTAAGTATAGTTATTTCCGGTCTTTTTCGCCAGTTATCTGTGCGTATTCCCGGCCGAACCATTCTTTGTATTTCGATCTCAGCATTCTGCCGGTGAAGATGACCGTATTAAAGGGGAAGGCGCTCTTTTGTAGGTGGCCGTAATACATGTGCACGATGAGAATAAATCCGACGGCGAGTACCGCCTCGTCGCGGTGGGCGGCGGCAACCACAGCAAACCACTGGCCGTCCATCTGGCTGAATACCGAGGGGAACATCATGATGATGCCCGTGATTACCATCACCGGCATGCCCCAGAATATCGCCCAGTAATCTATTTTTTGACCATATTGAAAACGGTCGTACTGCGGCTCGTGGCGGTGCAGGCCGAATATCCAGAGGAAGGTATGGATGATGTCTTTAAGGTCTTTCCAGCGGGGGAACATCGCCGCGGGGGACTTGTGTTTCACGAAATACCCGTAGGCTATATATCCGAGATGATATATGCCGTCGGCAATCATGACGAAAGCGGCGATATCATGTACCAGCCGCAGCACCTCGGTGCCGCCGAAGACGCTTGTAAACCACTGAAAGGTCGGCCAGTCCGGGAAGCCCCTCAAGAAACCAGTTATGGCCAGGACAATAAAAGACACCATCAAGGCAAAATGCTGGATACGCTGGTGGATATCGAAGCGCCGGACATAATCGCCTTCCACGCGGGTCCTGGCGTCGGCAGGGACTTTCGGGGTACGGTCGAGCTTATCCAGCCAGGAGAACTCGTCGTCCCAGGTATAGGATTCGCCTTTGCGGGCGATTATCACGCGGCGGGTGACCTCCATGATGATAATCAATGTAGTTGGGATGAGGACGCCTGCCGTCAGCAGAAAGAAGAACCACCTGGTGATTGTCACCGATATCTGCGTGACGTCAGAGGCACCGACATATGGAGCGTACTGTGAATAGGAGTGTATTTCAAAATCGTGGGTGAGTGGAAAGATATCGAAAAGGATGAAACCCAGGATAACCGCCTCGACAACAACGATGCCGATGATGAGTGGAAAATAGTAGCGGGGCAGGGCACTTTTCTTAGGACCCCCGATATTTTCCATCTTCGTGCTATCGAAGATGATTTCAGGATTGGTTACCATGCCCAGGGTTTACCCCCGTGTTCCTTGGTAAAGATGTCCCCGAATTTCGGGTCTTTAAGTTCCTCCGGTTTGCATTTATATACCTTGCATATCAGGCACGTCAGGTCCGGCGAGCCGTACATGGGGTCCTGATGGTCGGCATTAGTAAGAACATTGGGGTTGGAAATAAACACACCGCGGAAGCCCTGCGCCGGCGCTTCCGGGTAAAACCAGTTGGCCGTAGCCGCCACGACCCTGGGGTCGATGCCCGGGAACAGCCGGGCTTTTTGAATGATTTTGCCGCGCGGCGATTCTATCCAGACGAAATCGCCGTCTTCAATACCCAGCTCTTTGGCGGTTTTGGGATTAATCTGCATGGTGGGATATTCCATAAAGGTACGCAGCCAGGGGATGTTGCGGTATTGCGCCAGGAAGTAGAACGGCGAGCGGAAGCCGGTAGTAAGCACCAGCGGGTACTCCCTAGCCAGGTCCGGCGTTGAATTGGGACTCTCGCCGGGCTCTTCAAAAAAGGGCAGCGGGTCATAACCAAGATTTTCTAAAACTGTTGAATAAAGTTCCATCTTGCCGGTGGGAGTGGGGAAACCTCCCCCCTTCCGCCAGTAGTCGGTCTTGTATTTGTAATAGACCTGGTCCGGCCCGAAGCACCCGGAGATGGTTTTTTCGCTGAACTTCTTCCAGGTAGTGGGCGCTTTTCTTAACTCGTGGTCGAGCAGGGTTTCTACGTCTTTAAACCAGTATTCAGGTGCGACACGGCGCCCGATTTCATTAAATATCCAGGCGTCGGATTTAGCCTCACCGGGCGGGTCGACGCACTTATTATGTGCTTCTATCATGAAACGTGGGTGCATATCGTAAATATCGTCCATTTCCAGCCAGTGCGCCGCGGGCAGGACGATGTCTGCCATTTCAGCCATCGGGCCCCAGAATAGGTCGACCTGTACCAGAAAATCGACCTTTTTCAGACCTTCAACGACCGGCTTGGTGCTGGCCAGGTGGACGATCTGCTGGCCGCCGACGCTTATCCAGACGCGGATAGGCTTTTCTCCCTTATTGAAATCCCTGATTATAGTGTCGGGATTGCAGGTGCGGGCCGCGCCCATTTTAAATTCCTTACCCCCATAGATATGCGACCGCATCTCGTCGGTAAGGGGTATTTCGTTAAATACATCTTCAATCAGGCCGGTTTCCGGCAACACCCAGCTTACCATACTGCCGGGCCTTTCAATGTTGCCGGTAATGCCGAGCAGGTTGATGATGGCCCGCAGGGTCTGGCCGCAGTTCGCTTGCCTTTCCAGAGAGCTGCCGATTTGAATAACGCCCGGGGTATCCTGGGCGAACAAGCGGGCTGCCTGAATTATCTTTTCTTTTGGTATCCAGGTTATTTCCGAGACCTTATCAACCGGGTACTCGGCCGCACGCTTTTTTAGTTCCTCGAAGCCGTAGGTCCAATTTTCTACGAACTCTTTATCCCAGAGGCCTTCCTGAATAATGATATTAATCATGCCTAAAGCGAGGGCGGCATCCGTGCCCGGCCGGATCTGCAGCCAGAGCGTAGCCCGCGATGTATAGGCGGTCGCCCGCGGGTCGACGATTATCAGGTTCTTACAGTAGTCCAGCGACTTTATATACCAGTTGCACAACTCGGAGTCGGCGCTGCTGATTTCAAGTTGTTTGGCCCAGGATATCTGGGTCTTAGGGAACACGCCGCCCCACCCATGGTAATCGCAGTAAAGCCGGCCGTAGCCGGTAATCAAGCCATAGAGGCCGATACGCGGACTGTGGCAGATATAGCCCGGCGAAATTACATTGGCGGAGCCCATCGAGCGGGAAAAACGGTGAGTGTAGCGGTTATAACCCCGGCCCGTCCCCTGTGAGGTGGCTACCGTCCAGGGGCCATATTTCTCGGAGGCCTCTTTAATTTTAGCGGCAATCGTGTCCAAAGCTTCGTCCCAGCTTATCTGTTTCCATTTACCTTCGCCTTTTTCACCAACTCTCTTGTAAGGGTGCTTAATGCGGTAAGGATTATCGATGTGCTGGATACTGGACAGCCCCTTGGCGCACATGGTGCCGCGGGTGGTGGAATCCGGGTTGCCTTCGATATGCGTGATTACGCCGTCGGTGACCTCAACCAGAACACCGCAGCCTCCGTGGCAGCTCTTGCAGGTGGTCTTTATTATTTTCTTTTCAGCCATTTATGACTCCAGACTATATGTTAAATTGATACACGATTTTAATATGCGGCGACTTTCGGCAACAAAGGCCGGTAAATGCCTACTTTCAAAAGACAGTATTTAAGGGCAAAGGCTCCTAATGTATGCGCAACGATAGCGATTATCAATAGGACGGTGGATGCCTCACCGAAAAGACTTACCAACGAAACTGCCGCCGGTATCACCATCCCGAGAGTTACCAGTCCGCCCCAGAACATAAAGGCAGACGGGCCCGTGAGTAGCTCTTGAACCGAGATTTTAGCTACTTCGGAGGTATATCTTGCACTGATAAGATATACGATTATCAATAGAATGTTGATAATCAGCAGGTAACTGCTGCCGGTTTCCGCCCACGACACGCTAGCATCGCCGCCCCCCAGGCCTATCCCCATCGTCAGGCCGAAGCCATCGGCAACTCCAGCCAGTATGAACACCACAGGCAGGAGTCCCTGGTTCCAGAAGGGGATGCCTTTGACGTAGTTCATGATAAAACCGCCGTAGATACCGGTGCCTACGGCGTTAATTCCGGCCAGCACGCCGAAAGTATAATAAATAGGATTGGCGATAGAAGTCCCTATAAGATTGGCGAGGTCGGGCTGACCGAAAACAAGCTGCACGAAACCGAAAGTGCCGAAAAAGACGGAAAACAAAATGCCGCGGGCGAACCAGGAGGTCTTCCAGGCGTTTGAAAACGGCGGCAACGTGCGGTAGAAACGCCAGGGCTTGCCGAAGTAGGCGATATGAAGGGGGAGTTTAAGGAACATGATAATCAGCCACCCCACCAGCAGGCCCCACCAGCTGTTGATAAACAGGGAGACCAGATATAATCCGGCGCCCAGGCTGGTAAAGGTCTCGGCAATCCATATCATGATGCCGCGTCTTTCAATCCACTCTCTCTGGTGCATGGGTTTGACCATCCACTCATGGGTGGTCATCCACTGGCGCGTTGCCATCCGGGACATTGTCAGTCCTCCTTATTTTTTACCGAAAATCTGCTTCGCCCTCTCCTCCATCGTGCTTAGGTGCTGCATATGCGAAGCGGTCTGCTCCTCCCGCGGGGCGATATTGGAAGGGGCGTTGCCTATTTTGCCGTCGATGTAATATACCGAGGGGTCGGTGCCGTACTCGGGATGAAGCTGAAAAGCATTTTTCTCTTTTATCAGTTTTGAGACTTCCGATTCGGGGTCGTCAAGGTCGCCGAAGGTCAAAGCCCTCGCCTGGCAGGTGTTGACGCAGGCCGGGGTAGCCTCGCGGTCCTTACCGGGAACGAGGCCTTTTGCCAGACCGGCATCGATTCTTTCCATGCAGAAATCGCATTTTTCCGTAGTACCGACGGTGTGAGGGTAAATCTTACGGCCGGCTTTCTCGAAGCGTGTCCGCTCGTAACCCGGGAAATAGCCGGGGTCTTTATCACGGGATAAGAAAGTCCGGTTCTGGTAGGGGCAGGCGATAATACAATAGCGGCAGCCGACGCAGATATCATTATCGACATAAACAATGCCGTCCTCGCGTTTCTTGGTCGCTTCGGCTGGGCATACCTCGACACAGGGGGCATCCTTGCATTGATTGCAGCGGACGGGGATAGTCGTGAGTTCTTCGCCGGGGACATCGGTTTCCCAGGCAATCAGGCGCGGCCAGTTCATGCCCATGGGGAGAAAATGCTCAATCCGGCAGGCGGCGATGCAGGCGTGGCAGCGAGTGCATTTTATCAGGTTGACGACCATACCCCATCTCATTATTTAACTCCTTCTTGTGTCTTTTTCTGTACATTCATGGGAAGAACCGCCCGCAAGTTTCACCATATCGTGTAAAAGACATTGAGTTATGGCGAAAAATCAACTACGTACGACTCTTCAAAGAAAGCACAAAATTATTCTCACCAGTAGAAATATTTATAATGCAAACAAATTTCTAAATTATAAAATACCAGAAAAGCGTAAAAAAGTCAAACAGAGGTGCGCATTGAGCTTGTTGTTCCCTGAAAAAATGCATGAAAAGAGCAGGAAAGTCGGATAGATATACGCAATACGCCAAATAGTTGGTATGATATATAAAGTTATAGAAGTAATCTCAAATATAGGAGTAATTGCCGGGTATTGCCGGCAAATATGATAGCTGAGTATGGGTTTTCAAGTATTAGCTGGAGAGCTTTTCCTGGGACATCATGGCTTCGGCTTCAGCATGTGGGATTTTCACCCTGGGGAGTATCGGCTTGCCATCTGGTCCCATGGTAATGGCGCCGGTGGGGCAAACGTAGGCGCAGTCCCCGCAGCCGATACATTCCGAGCCCAGTTCATAAGCATAAAATGGAGCGGCGACTTCTTTATAGATGCCGCGGTTTACCAGGCTGATAGCCGATTTTCCCATATTTTCCTGACATATTCTCACACACAGACCGCAAAGAATACATTCGTTCTCCCCAAGAGCGAACCTGGGCTTTTCCACGCCGTATTCCTTAGCCAGGTCCTGGACTACTTTAACATCCGGGCATCTTGCCAGCAGAAATTCGATGATTCCCTTGCGGAGTTTCCTGATTTTCTCGGTGTTGGTCTTGATAATCTGGCCGTTCATGGCAGGATATAAGCATGAAGCCACGAACTTGAAGGATTTGCCCTGGTCCTCGCTGACTTCCACGGTGCATAAGCGGCATGCTCCGTAAGGTCGCACGGCAGGATTGTAGCAGAGAGCGGGAATATTCCCTATGCCATCCATGTGCCGCAAAGATTCGTAGATGGTCTGCCCGGCGGATACCAGGACGTCTTTATCATCGACGGTGAAATGCACCGTATTTACGTCTTCCGCGTCGTTCATTTCAATAGCAGTATCACCGTTTATCCAGTACTTGGTCATTTTAGTATCTCCTTTAGCTTTCTAATGCTTAACTACCGCATCGAATTTACAGACATCGAAACAGGCCCCGCACTTGATGCATAGCCCCTTGTTTATAACGTGAGGCTCGCGTTTTTCTCCGGTAATGGCACTGGTGGAGCAGGCGCGTGCGCAGACACCGCAACCGGTGCATTTATCGGTGTTGATTTCATACTCGATAAGTTCGCGGCAGACGCCGGCCGGGCATTTCTTGTCTTTGATATGCGCTATATATTCGTCTTTAAAGTATTTAAGCGTGCTTAAAACGGGATTAGTGGCGGTACGCCCCAGGGCGCAGAGAGCGCCGATATTCAGGATTTCCCCGATGTCCTCCATGGTCTGGAGGTCTTCCATTTTACCCTCGCCGTGGGTAATCCTGTTTAAAATTTCGCTTAGCGTGGTAAGGCCTTCACGACAGGGCGTACACTTGCCGCAGGACTCTCCCTTGAGAAAGTCGATGAAATACCGGGCGACATCCACCATGCACGTGTCCTCGTCCATGATAATCATGCCGCCAGAACCCATCATCGACCCGAGCTTGGTCAATTCGTCGAAGTCCACCGGTGTATCCAGGAGCTGTTCCGGGATGCAGCCGCCGGAGGGTCCGCCCGTCTGGACAGCTTTGAACTTTTTGCCGCCCGGGATGCCTCCGCCGATATCGTAAATCATTTCCCGCAGGGTAATGCCCATAGGGACTTCCACCAGACCGGAGTTGTTAATCTTGCCTACCAGCGAGAATATCATCGTACCTTTGCTGCCGGCGGTGCCGATTTTCGAATACCAGTCGGCGCCCTTGTTGATTATCAGAGGCACGTTGGCCCAGGTCTTGACATTGTTCAGCAGGCTGGGCTTGTCCCAGAGGCCTTTTTCCGACATGTGTGTATATTTAGCTTTTGGCTCTCCTACCTTACCTTCAAGCGATGCTATCAGTGCACTGGATTCGCCGCAGACGAAAGCCCCGCCCCCTTTATTTATCGTTATCCTGAAGTCGAAGCCGGAGCCGAGGATATTCTCACCCAGCAGTCCGTAGTCCACTGCCTGGTCGATGGCTATCCTGGTGCGTTCCACCGCCAGAGGATATTCGTTGCGCACGTAGATAAAGCCCTGGTGAGCGCCGATGGCATAGGCGCCGATAATCATCCCCTCGATGACGCTGTGGGGGTTTCCTTCCAGGATACTGCGGTCCGGATAAGCGCCGGGGTCGCCTTCATCGGCGTTGCAGATTACATATTTAATATCTCCCTCGGCGGTGCGGCAGGACTGCCATTTGCGGCCGGTGGGGAAACCTCCGCCGCCCCTGCCGCGCAAACCGGACTTGGTGATTTCATTGATTATTTTGTCAGGGTTCATCTTTGTGAGAGCTTTAGTTAACGCGGAGTAACCCCCGGCGGCGATGTACTGTGAAATTTCCTCGGGGTCTATCTCGCCGTTGGATCCCAGGATAAGGCGCGTCTGCCTGGCGTAGAAGGGAACATCGGACTCGTAGGTGATTTCCTTGCCGGTGGCCGGGTCGTTATAAAGCAGGCGCGGGATAACCCTGCCGTTTAAAATCGTTTCTGAAATTATCTCCGGTACGTCCTCCGGTTTTACGTGCTGGTAAAATATTTTCTTAGGACCGATAACTACCACCGGGCCTCTTTCGCAGAAGCCGTGGCAGCCCGTTTCCTTGAACTCTATCTTAACCTGGAGTTCCTGTTTTTCTATCTCTTCAGAAAAAGCATCGACGACGTCTTCAGCGCCGGAGGCGCGGCAGCCGGTACCTCCGCAGACGGAAACGGTCATCCGGCTAGCATCTTTATCTTTTAAAATCGTCTGCCGGAACTGCTCCAGTTCCTGAACGTTTTTAAGCTTCCTATCCAGTAACTTCCTAACTTGTTCGACCATTTTTTGCCTTTCTGCCGTTTATTCGTAATTTTTCAGGATTTTGTCCAGCTTGGATGGGGTTACCTGGCCTTCGTATTTACCGTCGATAACGACCACCGGCCCGAGGGCGCAGCAGCCCAGGCAGTTGGCTGTTTCCAGCGTGAATCTCTCATCCCTGGTTGTATCACCGGGCTTCACTTTATAGTCCCTGGCCATTTTGTCGACGAGTCTCTGCCCGCCTTTGACGTGACAGGCCGTGCCCAGGCAAACGGTAATGGTGTGGCGGCCCCTGGGTTTTAGACTGAACGACTGGAAAAAGGTGGCGACACTGAAAACCTGGCTCAAGGGTATGTCCAGTTTCCGGCTGACTTTGACCAGGGTTTCCTGGGGGAGGTAATTGAACTCCGCCTGGATATCCTGCAATAAAGATATCAGCTGCTCTTTTTTATCGACATAGCTATCTATAAGGGCCTCGACCCTTGCAGCGCTACTTTCCAGAGCTGCCTGGATTGCAGCTAAATCGAGTGTATTATCCACTATGATACCTCCCTTTTCAGTCTCCCTTATTTAAGCGTAAAGCTTGCGGGGTTTCCTGCCCACTGTTAATACACCTATCTGTGGTACGGAATACGCCTATATTATCAGGTGGTAAATGTAAATGATAAGCGTAAAAACACCTGTCAAAACAGGTGTAATACGCAAAGATATAGACCGATGGTACGATGTACTATTAGTTACAATGGTTGATAATTGAGATATATGACCGATATCCGTGTTGTTCTCTGTGAAGACCACCTGATTACCCGCCAGGGTATCCGCCGCCTGCTTGAGGATGAAAAAGGACTCGAAGTTGTTGGAGAAGCCAGCAATGGTGAAGAAGTAATACACCTGGTCAATGAAGTCAAACCTGATGTTATTCTAATGGACGTAGCTATGCCCAAGCTAAACGGTATAGAAGCAACGCGGCAAATCAAGATAATAAGCCCTAAAACGAACATCCTCATACTTAGCGCATATGATGACGATGAGTATGTTTTCGCACTATTAAAAGCCGGCGCTAACGGCTATTTATTGAAGAACGTCAGCGGCGATGAGCTGGTGCGGGCTATCAAAGCTGTCTATAAAGGCGACCCCGTACTTAATGCCGTTGTGGCCAAGAAGGTTGTCAACTATTTCCGCTTAGGCGAGAACAAGCTACCCACAGCGGACGATACCGCTAAGTTGAGCGAGAGAGAGCTAAGCATTATCAGGCTGGCCGCCAAAGGCCTGACGAACAAGGATATTGCGGAAAACCTGCACTTAAGCTACCGCACCGTTGAAGGGCACTTAAGGGATATTTTCAATAAACTCGGGGTAGGGTCGCGTACGGAGGCGGTTCTTCAAGGCCTTAAAATGGGCTGGTTCACATTGGAAGAACTGGTTTAGTCGGAAAGTCTATATATTTGATATATATTATGCCTTTAAGCTCGAAATTACTGGCAAAAATAATAGATGGTTCAGCCGTAGCCTCTTTTGTCATTAATCGGGACCATATAATTACCCATTGGAATACCGCTATGGAGAACCTGACCGGTATAAAAAGAGAGCAAATGATCGGCAAGGACGGCTGTTCCGAGGTATTTTACGGCCATAAAAGGCCCACCATGGCCGACTTGATTGTCAGTCGGGCTTCTCCCGAAGAGATTGAAAAGCACTATCAGGACAAATACCGCACCTCACCGTTAATCAAGGGGGCTTATGAAGCCGAGGACTTTTTCCCGGAACTGAACCACACCGGTAAATGGCTGCATTTTACGGCCAGTCCGCTTATCGATGACGACGGCAGGATGATGGGCGCGATAGAGACACTGGAGGATATTACCGAACGCGTGGAGCTGGAAAACGACCGGCGCTATTTTTTACAGCAGACCACCCTGGCCCACGAGGAAGAGCGGAAATATATCGCGCGTGAACTACACGACGATATAGCGCAGATACTGGGCTCGCTTTCGCGGGAGCTGGATAATACGCTGCGCCAGAACCAGGGTCTGGAATCGGCTATTCTTACGGATTTGAACGATATGCAGCTTCACCTTGACGACGGATTGAAGTCCGTGCAGCGCTTCATTAAGAATCTACGCCCCTCCCTGCTGGATGACCTCGGCCTGGTGCCTGCTTTGCGGTCACTGACGAGCAGCCTTGAGGAGACTGACGGCATAATTACCGAATTTTCAGTGACCGGCGAACAAAAACGCCTTGATGGTGAAGTGGAATTATCTCTCTTCCGTATCGTGCAGGAAATGCTTAATAACGTTAAAAAACACGCACAAGCCTCTGAAGTGCGCGTTTCAACCGAGTTTAACGGCGACGGAATAAAACTTAAAGTGATTGATAACGGCAAAGGCTTTGAATTACCCAAAAACATGGATAGCCTCCCACGCAGCGGCATGCTCGGGCTGATGGGGATAAGAGAGAGAGTGTGGCTGTTAGATGGGACCCTGGAAATAGATACGGAACCGGGCAAGGGGACTGCTCTTATGGTCACAGTACCAGCTAAGTAACTGTCGGTTTCTGCCAGCCGAAATTATACTTTATTCCACCGATTCGTAAGAATTGTCCGGCTCTTTTATGAGCATCCTGGCCAGTATGATAATAGTAATGTAGAAGAAGTATATCCAGAGGCTGCGCCAGGCGAAAAAGAGCGGCAAGACCGACAGCAAAAGACCTGCTTCCGGGTAGCGCTTACAGTTGCGGTAATACCATATAACCCCCCCTATCAAAACCAAAACCTCCATTATCGTAAAAGGCAATGATGTCTGTAAGTCGATTAGTCCGCCTGTTACCAGAGAGATGAACCCTACACCCAGCGGGAACATGGGCTCGGTCATAGGGGAAGTGATAGACAGCAGCCACAGCGACGGGCCGTCAATGATGAAGTAGGCGTTAAAAGCAAAGAATACCGCGGCAATGATTCCTATCGCGGCAGCGGTGGATTTGGGCTGTGTTGTCCGCCACATCAGTATTAAGTAAAAAGGCAGGAAGAACCAGGCCGTCTGCTTGGTGGCTACCGCCAACCCCATGAAAATGGCGGAGAGCCAGTTTTTTTCACCAAGGGCAATCCAGGCAATCAGCAGAAATGGAAAAATCAGGCTGCCCGTTTCACCGATAGCTAGTCCATTCCACAGTTCCAGGCTGATGAGAGCGATACCGATGAAGAGGATACGCCGTCTGCCGGGTATTTGCCATACCGTGTAAAGCAGGCCGGCAATAACAAAGATGAGATAGATAAACCTGATGTCGTTGATGCCAGCCGCAATAAAAGGCGTTACCAGGAGGAAAGAGCCGGCCGGATAACAGACATCGGACACCAGTTCGGGGGGAGGCGGGGACGGGTTATGTACAGCCGAGTCCCATATTTGTTTAAACTGCTCGCGCGTGGGGTAGGGGAACACATCGGCGAACCTGCCTACCTGGAGCGGTGTCGTGCGTTCGTAAGAGCCTTCGAACTCGAGAAAAGCTTCGATAATATTCCCGGTGCCGTAAGGGTTCTTGCCGTCGAGGAGGTTCTCCGCCGCCTGGTGGGTTAGCGCCGCGCCGTCGTTATACTTGAATCCGTACTGTAGTTCCTTCAGCGACCGCGCGAAATCGTTATCTGCGCCGCTGCTTAAATA
>JAFGOC010000132.1 GCA_016926705.1 Dehalococcoidales bacterium
GGCTGGACTATTAGTCCCAAAAATTGAATGTACCGAACAATCAGAAAATTACGGGCAGTTCGTCGCCGAACCGCTGGAGAAGGGTTTCGGCATCACCCTGGGCAACTCCCTGCGCCGCGTGCTACTCGGTTACCTACCCGGGGCAGCCGTTACTCAAGTAAGAATCGAAGGCGTACAGCACGAATTCACGGTTATTCCTAACGCCAAAGAAGACGTCATGGAATTTCTCCTTAACGTAAAAGAAATCAGGCTTAAGCCTCTATCCGACCACGGCAGTACGCTGACATTGGAAAAGGAAGGCGAAGGGCGTATCTGCGCCTCCGATATTAAACCATCGACCGATTTTGAAATCGCTAACCCGGACCTGTGCCTGATTACCCTCAATAATGAAAAAGCCAAGCTCTACGTCGAGATGGATGTCGAGCTGGGGGCGGGGTTCCGGGCAGCCGAATCAACCGATAATATGCCAGTGGGCACTATCCCGGTAGATGCTCTCTTCACCCCCATCAGGAAGGTAAATTACCTCGTGGAACCGACCCATCTCGGGCGTGAGACCAGCCGTGAAAGGCTGGTTATAGATGTCTGGACGGACGGAACCATACAGCCGGTCGACGCCATCAGCCAGGCCGCGGGGATTCTGATCGAACAGATGACGCCCTTCTTCGAGTACGTAAAGATATCTCAAATGAAGGAGGAGGAGCGGGCAATCCGTATGGCTATCCCCGATGAGAAATACAACATGCCCGTGGAGCAGCTAGACCTCTCCGTGCGCACGATGAACTGCTTGAGACGCAGCAACATCACCACCGTCGGCGAGCTTATCGCCAAGGGGACGAAAGAACTGCTCAAGCTACGCAACTTCGGGCAGAAATCATACCAGGAAATCGAGGACCGTCTTTCCTCGATAGGGCTTTCACTAGAGCCAAAGACCGAAGAGGAAGAAGAGGGCGAGGAGGAAGAGGAAGCCAAACCTAAAGCGAGAGGGAAAAAGAAGGCGGCCGCTCTTGCCGAGGAAGAAGAGGATACCGCCGAAATATAACGACCAGATAAGGACTTTATTCGGAGAACCGTAAAAATGAGGCATAATATCAAGGGCAGAAGATTGAGTCGCGCTTCCGGACACCGTAAAGCGCTGTACCGGAACCTGGTTACGGCTTTGTTAAGACACGAAAAAATCGTCACCACCGAGGCTAAAGCCAAGGAAGTTCGCGGCATGGCTGAAAAGATGATTACGCTGGGCAAGAAAAGCGGCCTTCACTCATACCGCCAGGCTCTGACTTTTATTACGGATAAAAAGGTCACCGAGAAGGTGTTTTCCGTGCTGGGCCCGCGCTACCAGGAGCGCGCCGGGGGCTATACCCGTATGACCAAGCTGGAGCCCAGGATGGGAGATAACGCACCGATGGTGCAACTGGAGCTGGTCAAATAATCCTTCGGGTGAAGGACAGTATGGCTGCAAAGCTAGAGACCGGCAACAGGATT
This sequence comes from Dehalococcoidales bacterium, assembly GCA_016926705.1. Lineage (GTDB taxonomy): Bacteria > Chloroflexota > Dehalococcoidia > Dehalococcoidales > RBG-16-60-22 > RBG-13-51-18. The sequence goes on from JAFGOC010000132.1 coordinate 1,483, forward strand.
TTATTAATAATTGAATATGACGGTACGAACTATCACGGCTCCCAGTTGCAGGTCAACGCACCGACGATTCAGGGAGAGATAGAGAGAGCCTTAAAAAAACTAACGGGAGAAAGGACAAGAATAAAAATAGCCAGCCGGACCGATACCGGTGTCCACGCCCGAGGACAGGTGGTCGGCTTTGACACGAAAACCAAGTTACCATTAAAGTCGTTCATCGACGGGTTGAACCACCATCTACCTACGGACATAGCAGTCAAGAAGGCTTATGAAGCAGAGCCATCCTTCGACGTGAGGCGTCGCGCGGTGAGTCGGGAGTACAGGTACTGCGTACTCAACAGCCCGACGCGGTCGCCGCTGAAGCAGGGATTTTCCTGGCGGGTGGCCGGTAAGCTGGACATCGAGGCCATGAACCGGGCGTGCCGGGCCCTTATCGGGAGGCATGATTTCGCCTCCTTCGTATCCAGTCCCGCAACCGCCCGGCAAAAGAGAACGGTCCGGGACGTATTTAAAGCAGAAATAACACAGGATGGGGACATGATAATTTTCGATATCGTCGGCAATTCTTTTCTGCCCCATCAGGTACGCAATATAACAGGCACACTGGTAAAAGTGGGACAAGGAAAAATGACGGAAGATGAATTTAAGAATGTAATAGAGGCGGCGACTCCCGGGCTGGCCGGGCCGACCGTGCCGGCCGGAGGACTGTGCCTGATGCAGGTGAACTATGCCGTCCCCTTCAACGGAGATAAATAATGAAAACATACAGCGCTAAACCGATAGATATCAAGCGGAAGCTTCATGTAATCGACGCCACCGATAAGACACTGGGCAGGCTTTCCAGCCAGGTTGCAAAACTGCTGATGGGAAAGCACAAACCTATTTATACGCCCAACCAAGACACCGGCGATTTTGTAACGGTGATCAACGCCGCCAAGGTACGCGCTACCGGCAAGAAAGCATCCCAAAAGGTCTATTACCGGCATTCCAACTATCCCGGCGGTCTCAAGAGCATTACACTGGGCAGGCTGATGGAGCAGTTCCCCACCAGGGCCATCGAATACGCCGTTAAGGGAATGCTCCCCCACACCCGCCTGGGCGCCCGGATGAACCGGAAACTCAAGGTTTATGCGGGGCCGGAATTCCCCAACAAGCCCAAAGAAAAGACCGAAAAAGCTAAAGCAAAGACCGCTAAGGTTAAAGAAAAAGCTAAAGCCAAGACTGCTCAAGCAGAAGTAAAAGAAAAACCAAAAGCAAAAGCAAAGACTACAGCTAAAGCTAAAACCAGTAAATCAAAGTAAAGGGATTGGGTAGATATGGACAAACACAGTTATTTCCACGGGACGGGCCGCCGCAAGACGGCGGTGGCGCAGGTGAAGCTGACGACCGGGAACGGCGCCATTATCATCGACGGCAAGCCGCTGGAAGAGCGCTTCCCCTCGCTGGAGCACCAGAGGACTATCGAGCAGCCGTTTATCGCCACCGAGAGCAGCGGCAAATATAACGCAGTAGTAAAGGTGCTGGGGGGCGGCATTACCGGGCAAAGCGCGGCCATTGCGCACGGCATTTCCCGCGCTCTAGTCAATGCCGACGAGCGCTTCAAGCCTGTCCTACGCCAGAACGGACTGCTGACACGGGACGCCCGCGCCAAGGAGCGGAAGAAGCCCGGCCTCAAGAGGGCCCGTAAGGCGCCGCAGTACACCAAACGTTAACTGTTTATTCTGTATAATTAAGCGCCAGGTTCAATCTAATGTATTCAGGAATCTGGCGCTTTTTTGTTACGAAAACTATATAATATATAACCAGGAAATCCAAGCATGACAGACTCCAGATTAGTTCAAATTGAAGATATAGGCGAAGTAAAGCTGGAACGGAGTAAACGCGCCCGGCGCATAGTTATCACAGTAAGGCCCGGCAAGGGAGTGCGGGTAGCCGTGCCCCGCTATACTTCCTTAAAATACGCTTTGCAGTTCGTGCGGAGTAAAAAGTCGTGGATTAAGAAACACATGGCAAAAATCCAGACATATGAAAAGCAAAAGCAGGTCTTTGAAGACAATTTCCGCTCTATAGATAAAGCAGCGGCGAAGAAAACGATTATCTCCCGACTAAACCAACTGGCGTCGCAACATAGGTTCACCTACAACAGGGTGTCAATCAGAAGCCAGCGAACAAGATGGGGAAGCTGCTCGGCGAAGGGCGATATCAGCCTGAACATCAAGCTGGTAGCGCTGCCGCCGGAACTGGCCGACTACGTAATCCTGCACGAGCTGGTGCATACGCGTGTTCACAACCACAGTAAGGAGTTCTGGCAGGAACTGGACAAATACACGGATAACGGCAAAACCAAAGCCAGGAGGCTGGTTGAGTATGGGTTGGGGATACTGTAGATTTATCACTGCCTATCGCGCCGCAGTACACCAAGCGATAAAGAATAGCTAAAGAAGAACCGTTTAAAGACTGGAGGTCCTGTTTTGCAGGGCTTCCAGTTGTTTTTTGTACTCAGTTTGTTGAAAACGGATAGCATCCAGCACATTCATGAAATCATCCTCGCCAACAAAATTGATTGACATACTTTTTTCATGATAAGCCGCTGAATACCTATTTAAGATGTTGGCAAGTGCATCAATAACACCTTTTATTTGTTGTAATTGTATAGAAATATTAAATTTTTTTATATGGAATCTACGATCAAAATGCGCAAGTTTCTTGTCTCGCCATTTTTTTAACACATAAATAACGTGTTTTAACTCATCGAGTTTTTTTCTGTCACTGATAATATCACTTAGTGTAAGTATAGAATGAGATTCCATCAAATCATTATAATATTGATCATTTTTTATATGACGATCGAAAGCTTCAATTGAAAATATTTCAATGTTTTGTTCTGCATAGTGTAAGAATTTCCAAATGTTTAAAGACTTTTCATTATTATCTAGAATTCTAGCTAGCGTCAATATTGCATCATCTAAGTGCGCTTTAATAGTAAATCTGAAGAAATGAAGAGCTTCATTAAATTCATCAATATAATCTTTTGAATGGTCTACCAGTTGCTCCCACAGCTTTAAGTGTGAATGCGCATGCATGGTTTCTTGTATTAGTGCCTCATAATACTTTAAAAAAAGCATTTCTTTTTTTGTAGGTTGATACTCTGAACTAACCAATTCGATGCTCCCCCTACCCTTTGGCCAGCCTCTCCTTGAGATAGGCGATCATCTTCACGGGCGTGGGGTCGACTTTATAGAGGAGCGCCAAATAGTAGCTAACGTAGTCGCCGAAGGAAATCAGACTTACCATCTGACTTAAGTCGCTTTTGCCCTCCCCGTCCACGAAGTCGTAAGCTACGCCGGACTTTTTAAAAAGCTCGCAGGTGACCTCATAGCGGAGCCTGATACGCGGGTTCAGGCCGGGCGAGCGAAGCAATACCACCCTGGTCTTAGGGGCGATTTCCGCGGGCAACGAATAGGCGACGACGGAATTATGGTTCAGCTCCGGGAAGACCTCGTAAAAGGTCCAGGCCTTGCTGTTCTCGTTGAGCTGGGTCTTCCAGCGGTGGGCTACCTCGGCGGTGATGCCGGCGCCATAGACCACAATCAGATGGCCGTAGAGCTTTTGCGCCAGCTGTTTGGCGGGATTGGACTTCAGCGGCGACTTCTCATCGAGTCTCTTTTCCATGTCCCCCAGCACGCGGACAGCCCCGGCAATATCGGCGGATTTATCCTCGATTAAGCCGAGCTTCTGCAGAATACCGAGGGTGGGGATAAAGCTGAAGCCAAGGGCGGCGCGGGGCTGGGCTTTGTATTCTATCTTAAAGACGGGGACATTGTTCTTAGCGGCTATTTCCCCGAGCCTGCCGCCGGTAGTCACGGCTATCTTCTTAGCGTCTATTTTCAAGGCGGACTCGAAGGCAGAGAGCGTTTCCTCGGTGTTGCCGGAATAGCTGGAGGCAATCAGCAGCGTTCTGGCATCGACATAAGCGGGCAGGCCGTAATCACGGTGGACGATAACGGGGACTCTCATCTCCGATTGGAGCAAAGTCCTGATTAAGTCGCCGCCGATAGCCGAGCCACCGACGCCAAGAACAACCACCTTGTTAATATCACGATAGGAATCCGGGAGCTTGAAATTCATGGCGGTCTGCCAGGCTTGCTTACACTGCATGGGTAGCTCTTTGATGCGCGCCAGCATGTCTTCGGGGTCATACCTGGGGTAAATATTTAAGTCGTCAAGGTTTACAGCAGTCATCCGGATTGCCCCCTAACATTCGTTTTATTCGTTTTCGTAAAAAATTTTTTTATTTCTTTAGCTTCAAGACATAGCTGATTTGTTTTCGTGTTTTTCAATGTTATGTTTAATTGTTATGTTAATTTGTTACTTTTTTTGTGTGCACTTAACGGTTTACAGTACACAGTATACAGGGAGAGGAGGTAAAAAGGGAAGGGGAATTTGGCGTGTTTTGGGGGTAAAAGCGCCCCCCGCCCTGAGATACTTCGTCCCGATGAATCGGGACTCCAGAATGACAGGGGGAAAATGAGATGCTTCTTCACGATGAATCGGGACTCCAGCATGACCCGCCTACGCCAAGGCTTCCGCCTGCGCTGAAGCTACGGTGGACAAGTCGGTGAGCAAGCAAAGGGGAGAAGGGGCTGGATTCCCGTTTTCACGGGAATGACGGGTGAGGCGGGGCGGGAATGACGTGGGGTGGGGATTTAAACACCGGCTATTTTTTTGCCTATTTCCAGCAGGCGTTCGGCACGCTCCGGCGAGTCGGTCTCGGCATAGATACGAAGGAGGGGTTCGGTGCCGGAGAACCGGATGAGCAGCCAGGAGTTGTCCGCGAGAATGAAGCGAAAGCCGTCGGTGGTATCAAGTCGGGCTACTTTCACATTATCAATGGAGTCCGGAGGGCTGTTTTTCACGCGACCGATGATTGCCTGTCGCTCTTTCTCGGGGAACTTTATGTCAACACGACGGTAGTGGTGAGGGCCCACCCTGCTGAACAGGTAATCAAGAAGCGCGGAAGGGCTCTTGCCGGTCCTGACCATAAAGTCGAGGAAATAGAGGTTCGCCAGAATGCCGTCTCGCTCCAGGACATGCCCGCGGAAGCCGTAGCCGCCGCTCTCCTCGCCGCCGATGATGGCATTTTCCGACCTCATTAAAGGCGCAATGTATTTAAAGCCCACCGCCGTTTCATGCACAGGCACACCGAAAATCTCGCCGAGGCGGTAAGTCATGCCGGTGGTGGTGAGGGTCTTGATAATGGGGCCGCGCTCGCCGCGCACCTCCAGCAGATAGAGGCATAGCAGAGCGAAGACCTGAAGCTGGTTGAGAAAATTGCCCTTTTCATCGATGATGCCCATGCGGTCGGCGTCGCCGTCCATGGCAAGGCCGACATCCGCCTTATGTTTTTTTACCGTCGCCGAAAGCTCATTAAGATGGGGTAAAATCGGCTCCGGGTGGATGCCGTGGAAAGTAGGATTGCGCTCGCTGTGTATCTCCAGCACCTCCGTGGCGCCGCCGGCCAGAATCCGCTTAAGATAGCCGATACCCGCCCCGTACATGGGGTCGACGACCACCTTCAGACTTGCCCGCCGCAGACCATCGATGTCAATAAGCCTGTTTATCTGCTCAAAATACTCCGGAGCAAGGTCGGACATCATTACAAGAGCCTTCTTTTTCGCTTCCGCCAAAGAAAGCCGCTCGACCCTGCCAGCAGCATAAGACTTTGAAATGAAGTCCACGATTTTAGAGGTGATTTCATCGGAGGCGCTCCAGCCGTTTTCATCTTTATATTTAAAGCCGTTCCACTCGGCGGGGTTATGGCTGGCGGTAATAATGACGGCGCCGGCGGCCTTCTTAGCCAGGACACCGTAGCTGATAACGGGTGTGGGGGTGGGGGCAGGCGTAAGGTGTACCTTAATATTATTGCCAGCCAGCACTTCAGCGGCGGCGGCGGCGAAGTCTTCCGACTTGCGGCGGGTATCGTAGCCGATAATGATGCCGCGTTCCGCCAGCCTTGACTTTTTAAGATAGTCGGCGACGCCCTGGGCGCAGTAGCGGACGTTATCAACAGTAAAGTCCTCGTCGATGACGGCGCGCCAGCCGTCGGTGCCGAACTTGATGGGGTTAGGTTTCACGGACTATATCACCCCCAGGCGCGGAAAAATCAGCTATTATCCGCCTGCCTCTTTTTCCTGATTTTCTCCGCTTCCCTCTCCAGGGCAGTCTTCTCCCACAGGGCATCCTTATGGAAAACGAAGACGAACAGGGCATGCAGTAAGACGACAACGCCCCACCCCCCGACCGGGAAGATGAACCAGGGATAAGCGCCAAGGCTGGTGACCAGCCAGATAACAACTACGAGCAGGTTGATGGAAAGATATACGCAGAGGTGGGCGTAGAAGCCTTTCTTTTCATCGACCCTTTTTCTGGCTTTTTCGTAGATTTCATCTTCGGTCGGCTGGGTTGACATGGTTTACACTCTCCTAGATTTATTGCAGGAGCAAAATCCCCCTTAATCCCCCTTTACAAGGGGGGACGAAATATCTATTTCCCTAATCCTTCTTTTCTTAAGATATCCGCTTTGTCCGTCTTTTCCCATGGGAGGTCAAGGTCAGTGCGGCCGAAGTGACCGTAGGTGGCGAGCTGGCGGTAGATGGGGCGGCGCAGCTTAAAGTGGTCGATAATAGCGCCGGGACGCAGGTCGAAGTGCTTGTTAATCAGGTCCATGATGACCTGCGGGGCAACTTTTTCCGTCTCAAAGGTCTCAATGGAGACGGAGAGGGGGTGGGCCTTGCCGATGACGTAGGAGACCTGAATTTCAAGCCGGTCAACGAGTCCGGCGGCCACCATGTTCTTGGCGATGTAGCGCGCCATGTAAGAGGCGGAGCGGTCGACCTTGGTGGGGTCCTTGCCGGAGAAGGCGCCGCCGCCGTGACGGGCAACGCCGCCATAGGTATCCACGATGATTTTGCGTCCCGTGCAGCCGGTATCCGAGACCGGCCCGCCGATAACGAACCGCCCGGTGGCGTTAACGTAGTATTTGGTGTCTTTATCTATATATTTGGCCGGAATCACTTTTTTGATAACATGGTTGATGATATCCTTTTCTATCTGGTCGTGGGTAACATCGGGGTCGTGCTGGGCGCCGATAACAACGCTGTCCACGCGCTTGGGGGCACCATTAGCATATTCCACCGTGACCTGACTCTTGCCGTCGGGGCGGAGGTAGTTAAGCGTGCCGTTTTTCCTGACCCCGGCCAGGCGGCGGCACAGCTGCTGGGCGAGGGAGGCGGTGAGGGGCATAAGCTCCGGCGTTTCATTACAGGCGAAACCGACCATCATGCCCTGGTCGCCGGCGCCAATTTCATCCAGATGGCTGATGCCGGTAGTCTCCTTGGCCTCCAGCGACTTGCTTACGCCCATATCGATATCCGCCGACTGCTCTTTAATCGACGATAAAATACCTACCGATACATCATCGAAGCCGTATTCCGGACGTGTGTAGCCGACATCGCGTAATACTGTCTTGACTATATCCTGTACATCTACATAGCAGGTGGTGGTAATCTCACCCAGAACGATAACCAGTCCGGTGGTCGTTGTAACCTCACAGGCTACCCTGCCGTTGGGGTCTTTCTCCATAATGGTATCCAGAATGGCATCGGCCACTTGGTCGCAGATTTTATCCGGGTGCCCCTCGGTAACCGACTCCGAGGTGAACAGGTATTTGGGCGAGGCGGTAAAATTATTAGACATGCTTATTCCTCCGGTTAAGTTAAAATCCGCCTTTTATCCCCCTTTACTAAAGGGGGAGGACGATTATTAAGTCCCTTCCTCCCAACTGGTTAAATATTTGCTCTGCTCGGCGGTCAGGGTATCGATGGCGACGCCCATCGCCTTAAGCTTCAAGCGGGCGACCTCTTTATCGATTTCCTCCGGCACGCTATGGACCTTGACTTCCAGCTTGCCCTTGTTTTTCACCAGGTACTCCATGCACAAGGCCTGGTTGGCAAAGCTCATGTCCATGACGCTGGCCGGGTGGCCTTCCGCCGCCGCCAGGTTAATCAGCCGGCCTTCACCCAGCAGGTAAAGGCTGCGGCCATCTTTCAGCTTATATTCTTCAACAAAGCTGCGGATAGTCCGCTTGCTCCGGCTCATTTTCTCCAGCGCGGGGATATTAATCTCGGCGTTGAAGTGACCACTGTTGGCCAGTATGGCGCCGTCCTTCATGACCTGGAAGTGGGCTTTATCGATAACGTTTTTATCGCCGGTAACGGTAATAAAGATATCGCCGATTTTAGCGGCCTCGATAAGAGGCATGACCTGATAGCCATCCATGACAGCTTCCAGAGCGCGGACGGGCTCCACCTCGATGACGATAACATGCGCGCCCAATCCTTTAGCCCTCATGGAAACGCCGCGGCCGGTCCAGCCGTAGCCGCAGACGACCACCTTTTTCCCCGCCCAGAGGACATTCGTGGCGCGGGTAATGCCGTCGATAGTGCTCTGGCCGGTGCCGTAGCGGTTATCGAAGAGGTGCTTGGTATCGGCGTCATTAACGGCGATGAGGGGATATTTAAGCTGCCCGGCCTTATACATGGAGCGGAGGCGGATAACCCCGGTGGTGGTCTCCTCGCTACCTCCGATGATATTTTTCAGGAGGTCGGAACGTTTGGTATGGAGCTGGGTAACCAAATCGGCGCCGTCGTCGATGGTGAGATTAGGCTTGTGCTCTAACGCGGAGGTTATGTGGTTATAATACGTGGCGTTATCCTCGCCCTTGATGGCAAAGACAGGGATGCCGTATTCCACCAAGGCGGCCGCGGCATCATCCTGGGTGGAGAGGGGGTTGGAGGCGCAGAGAACGAGGTCCGCCCCGCCCTCCTTAAGGGTAAGTCCCAGATTAGCCGTCTCCGTTGTGATATGCAGGCAGCCGGATATACGTACACCCTTGAGCGGCTTTTCCGCGGCAAACCGCTGGCGTATGAGGCCGATTACAGGCATCTCGCGGAAAGCCCAGTCGATACGCCGCTGGCCCGTCCCGGCAAGGGAAATATCCTTTACATCATAGTCGTGAGAAGCCATATAAAAACCCCTTTAGTTGCCTAAGTATCAGTCAACCCATGATACATCAAAATTGCGAGGTTATTCAAACTCGATAATGGTAAAACCCGCTAACCTATCCCCCAGTCGCGGTAGCCTTGTTTAATAATCGCGGCGTATTCCCTGGAGGGGAGGGAATCCTCAAGCCGGCCCGACTTTACATAGGTGACAGCCTGGTGGGGCTGGTTGTCTTCATCGTAAACGGTGACATTGAAACGTGTGTAGCCGACCTCATGTTTATCGAGCTGTTTCAGGCAGGCATCGGTGACTTCATAAATAGCACCCTGCACCTTTTCACCACGGAAGGATAATAACGTGGCCGTGCCGCCGCGCCAGGCGCGAGACCAGCCGGAAAAGACCCGCCTGTAATTGGGCAGTACCGCCGTGAAGCGCGGCTTAATGTCCGGACAGCGCCCCTGTATCTGCTTCCGGTTGAGATTATCGGCGTAAGCGAAGTAAAGCACGGTGCTACCCGGCGGGGTCGAATTTTTCCTGGATTTTTTCCATGGGAGCGCCGCAACAGACAAGCGTGCCGCCGCCGACTTTGGTTACGGTAACCTCGTTGTGGCAGATATTGCAGCGGTATTTCTCGCCGACTTTCCTGACAGCCATATTTTACCCCCTTAATTCACATTCAAATTATAGTATAAGTACAGCGTTAAATAAAATATGGGTTATCCTGCCGACACAAAAAACAAGTGGGATTTCAGGTTACAATTTTACACGCCTGACTCCCGCTTCGTTTATTTCTCAAGCATATTTCTATTCCCGGTAACGCCGGGCTGCCACTTGCCGCGGCTGAACAGACGGGGGAAGAACACTTTCCGCAGTTCTTCAATGACAAACAGGCTGCCGCCGGCCAGGATAATAATACCCCACCTATCGATGCCCAGAGGCACGGTCTGGAAAGCGGTCTGGAGGGGAGGCAGATAAATGACGGCAAGCTGCAGCGATATAGCCACCGAAACCGAAAGGACCAGCCAGCGATTTTTAAACAGCCCCAGCTTAAAAACCGTGTGCTCGTCCGAGCGGGCATTGAAAGCGCGGAGCCATTCGAACATAACCATGGTACAGAAAGCCATGGTACGGGCTTCCTCGATACTCATTCTCGCCTGCGCCCAGTTGAAAACGATAAACACACCGATGCCCATGAGTGTAGCCATAAACAATATACGCATAATCATGCCGGGAAAAAGGATGCCCACGCTTGAGTGACGCGGCGGCTGTTTAAGCTCATCGCCGGACTTAGGCTCCAGACCAAGCGGAATACCCAATGCCGTATCCGTAACCAAATTAACCCAGATAATCTGTACCGCCAGTAGCGGCGCCTCGCCGAGAAACAGGATGGTGAGAATCAGTGCCAGCAGCTCACCTATATTAGTACTGATGAGTAGAAAGACAACGTTACGCAGCCGGTTAAAAATCACCCTGCCTTCATCGACGGCGGCTACGATCGAAGCGAAATTATCGTCAGCCAGAGTCATGTCGCCGGCTTCCTTGGCGACATCGGTGCCGGTAATACCCATGGCGATGCCGATATTGGCGGTTTTCAGGGCCGGGGCGTCGTTGACGCCATCGCCGGTCATGGCAACAACATGCCCTCGGCTTTTCAGAGCGTTGACTATTCTCAACTTTTGAATCGGCTCGATGCGAGCGAAGACGGAAATATCTTCCACCTGCCGGGCAAGCTCATCGTCGCTCATTTCAGCCAGTTCAACACCGGTAATAGACCTGCCTTCGGGCATCTCCAGCTGACGGGCAACGGATTCCGCGGTCAGCTTATTATCGCCGGTAATCATGATGACTTTAATCCCGGCCTGCCGGCACAGGCGAATCGATTCCCTGGCTTCCTCGCGGGGCGGGTCGTCCATGCCGGACAGTCCCACAAAGACCAGTTTGCCCCTGATATGCTCTTCCTCCAGGTCAGAAATTTCGCCGGGGAGGTCAATATAAGCGGTGGCAATGACTCTCAAAGCATCTCTAGCCATAGCATTATTGGCTTCAAGAATAGCCTGCTTCCCTGTTTCATCAAGAGACTTTTTATTGCCATCCTGAAGGACATACTCACTTAAAGATAGGAGTTTTTCCGGAGCTCCTTTAACATAGGCTACATGCCCGCCGTTGCCGGGGTGCAGTGTAGCCATGTAGAGCTTTTCGCTCTGGAAGGGAATCTCATCAACGCGGGGGTAATCCATATCCAGTTTTTCGCGGCTTATTCCCGCCTTGGCCGCCGCTACGACCAATGCACCTTCCGTGGGGTCGCCGTAAACGCTACAACACTGGTCTTCCTCCATGCTTATAGTAGCATCGTTGCACAGGACACCGATGCGCAGGTGCAAGTCAAGTGCCGGCTGGTCTTTAGCATCTATCTTTTTCCCACCAATGGAGAACTCACCTTCCACCAGGTAGCCTTCACCGGTAATATCCACCCAGCTGCCTCCCACGTACATCCGGCGTACAGTCATCTGGTTGAGGGTCAATGTACCCGTTTTATCGGCACAGATAACAGTGGCCGAACCCAGCGTTTCCACGGCTACCAGTTTACGTATGACGGCTTTGCGGGCCGCCATTATCCTCATGCCGACCGCCAGCACCACGGTGACCACAGCCGGCAGGCCCTCCGGTATAGCAGATACGGCCGCCGCCACCGCCAGTAAAAAGACATCCAGCCATTCCAGTCCTTTTACCACTCCCACTACAACCAGCAGAGCACATGCTCCAAGGAAGAGAATAATCAGGTAACGACTCAACCTGCCGATGCTTTTTTGCACGGGCGTTTTTTCCGGCTTGACATCCCGGATGCTGGTAGCAATTTTACCCATCTCCGTGTTCATGCCAGTTTCAGTAGCCACAGCGGTTGCCCGGCCGTAGGCGACTACCGTCCCCATGAAAACCATGTTCTTACGGTAAGGGATAGACAATTCATCTTTGAGAGCACCCGTATGCTTGTCCACAGGGACGGACTCGCCGGTAAGAATTGCCTCGCTTAGCTTGAGATTAGAAGCTTCCAGCAGCCTGGCGTCGGCGGGGACTTTATCGCCGGTTTCCAGAAGCAGGATATCACCGGGGACAATATCGCGGGCGGGTATATCTTTAACTACTCCGTCACGCCGGACGCTGGCTTTCGGCGCCGCCATGCGGATAAGGGCTTCCATGGCTTTTTCCGCCCGTGTTTCCTGCAGGAAGCCAATGACGGCATTAATCAGCAATACGCCGAACACCACCAGGGCATCCGTCAGGTGGCCGGCAATAATGGAGATAACGCCAGCGATAAGCAGCACATAAATCAGGGGGCTAAGAAACTGCTGGAGAAAAACCACCACGGGCGGGGTCTTTTTCTTTCCCGCTAAAAGGTTGGGACCATGGCGTAACAAACGGTCTTTAGCCTCGGAGGAGGCCAGCCCGCTGCGGGAGGATTCAAGTCCCCGCAGGACCTGTTCAGTGGGGATGTTGTAATACTGTTCCGTCACTTCAATATCTCGTGATGAGTTCTGCTACCGTCCTGCTGCCGTTTTCCGCAGGACAATATTTAAGAAAAGCCCCGAAAAGCGGGTCGGTCCCCACTTCTTCCATGGTTAAGGAAAGGCTCTGTGATATAGTCATGTTGTCGGTGCAAAGATGCTTCAGCAGGTTCAACATCATGTCATCGACATATCCCAGGGTGACAACCTCGTTCCAGCCGATATAAACCGAGGCCCCTTTTTCTATAAAAGCGGTCGCCATATCGTTATATTTATAGCTTTCACAACCCAGCGCCAGGATAACCGTGTTTTTGAATTCGCCCTCGGCGCTTTTTATATACTCGGAGTTGACAGCGAAAACCAGCGGGGTATCATCCGACATCATGGCGTTAGAAACCTTATCCGTAAGCTGGTCGGTGACATAGCGCGTCGCGGTATAATTTTCCGCCGTAAAGAGATAGGTAGTATCCAGCGTCACAACCTGACCGTCATCCAGAGATACCAGCAGACCGGAATGCACCCTTAAAACGATGAGCTTGTAGCCGAGCGACGGCAGCCGGTAATAGAAATCAACGGTTATATCAATGCCCTGCCAGATATCGACTTCAAAACCGCAGGACTCAAGGACGCTTTTAGCCTCGGCGATAAGACCGGGATTCGGCTCAAGTAAATAAAGCTGGTCAATAATGGCAGCTTTATTTGAAGTAGTGTCTTCTGCGTCCGGGGTATGGCAGCCTGTCGGCAGGACAAATGTCGCCAGAATCATGACTATCGCCAAGAATTTTAAGAAATACCTCACTTCACAGTAAGTATAAAGGACAACGGGCTATTTCTCAATGGCTGGCGTGCTCATGGGCCGGCTCGCCCTTGACCCATAAAAGAGGAAAAACGATATCGCTGGCACAGCAGGGAATCCAGACGGCCAGGAAGAGGAAAACAAAAATTATAGGCAGCAGGGGCAACCAATCGGCGGTGCCGAAGGCAGTAAAGCCGAACAACGAAGCCCAGGTGCTTATGAGGACGTGTACCAAGTGCGGCAGTCTCGTAGCGAACTTGAAGTAGCCTATAGCGATACCGATAACAGCGGCGGAATTGACGATTACCCAATGGGGAACATTAAAATACGGCATTATTTCCGTCGAAATAAAAGGCAGGTGAAACTCCATGGCAATCTGCAGACTTTTGCCTTCCAAGAAAGGGATAATAGCATCGCTAAAGGTGGCAATGCCTATTGAGCCCACGTACCCGACGATGACTACCAGCCAAAGCTTACGGTTTTCATGCTTACGGAAGATAGCGGTGGTAACCATGGCGCTGAAAATCACGTGAAGGGGATGAAAGGTATAAAAAAGCGCCTCGGAGACATTCATCGGGGTATTGAACACAGTAACCAGAACCATAGCCCCGATACCGATAGCCGCCCCGGCCGCAGTAAACGGAATGTGATGCAGCAACTCCACGCCAATACGTTTTAACATAAGCGACTTTGTTCCTTCTGTTTCCTGCTGCACTCACGGCATTGTCCCAGGAACTCGAGCAGATGACCGTTAATCTTGAAGTTAGTTTCTTTTGCCAGCCGGCGTTCCAGCTTCTCCAGGTCGCAATCGGTGAAATCCACCACCCTGCCGCAGTCGGAGCAAATGAGGTGGTGGTGGTGGCCGGAGGGGCGGCGCATCAAATAACTGCGGCAGCTTCCGCCGGCATGTGTCTCGCAGATAAGGCCCAGTTCCGCCAGGATATCTATAGTGCGGTAAACCGTCACCAGGCCGATAGAGGGATGCTTACGGTGGACTCTTTCATAGATGGCGGCCGGGGTGAGGTGTTCTTGAGTACCGGCGATAGTGCCAATGATGGCGCGGCGCTGGGTGGTTAATTTATAACCGCCGCGGCGTAATTCCTGTTCCGTAGTTTTATCGCTATATATCATTCTAATATCTAAATGAAAACGTTTTTCAATTAGCAATATAGCAAAGAATTAAATAACTGTCAACAGACATCCCAGTTATTGTCCTGAATATCGGTTGTATGGTAGAATTGATAAGCGTAAACGGTGTAAATGTATTGATGCACAATATATTTGATTTATTTTACGCTTTATGATATAATGTTATTTAATTTATTTTATTTTGCGTGAATAAAGATGAAAAAGACTCTGCAATTGCTATCGGGGAATGAGTCCCTGGCACTGGGCGCTTATCACGCCGGCGTGCAGGTAGCCTCCGCTTACCCCGGCACCCCAAGCACCGAGATACTGGAAAACCTCTCCCGCTTCAAGGACATCTACGCCGAGTGGTCGACGAACGAGAAGGTGGCCATGGAGGTGGGGATGGGGGCAGCCTACACCGGGGCGCGCGCCATGGTCTCTATGAAACACGTGGGACTGAACGTTGCCAGCGACCCCTTTATGGCGGCGTCCATTACGGGCATCGTGGGGGGACTGGTAGTGGTCACGGCGGACGACCCGCAGATTCACAGCTCCCAGAACGAGCAGGACAACCGGCATTACGCCCGGCTGGCCAAGGTGCCGATGCTGGAACCGACCGACAGCCAGGACGTTTACGACCTCATGGGATACGCCTTCGATATCAGCGAGGAGTTCGATACGCCGGTGCTGGTACGCACCACCACCCGCATTGCCCACTCGAAGTCGGTGGTGGATGTAAAGAAAAGTCGTAAGGTGAAAAACCCGCAGCCGGCTTTCCTCTTTAACAAGCAGAAATACGTTATGCTGCCGGTCTACGCCCTGCCCCGCCACGCCGAGGTGGAGAAGCGTATGGTAAGGCTGGCGGAATACTGCGAGACCTTCCCGATGAACCAGATTTTCTGGAACAAAAAGAAAATAGGCGTCGTGACCAGCGGCGTGGCCTACCAGTACGCGCGTGAGGTCTTCCCGGAGGCTTCGTTCCTCAAGCTGGGCATGACCTGGCCGCTGCCGCAGCAGATGATAAAGGGCTTCGCCGCGCAGGTGGAGAGACTTATCGTCGTCGAGGAGCTGGACCCGTTTCTGCAGGATAATATAAAGTCGATGGGCATCGAGGTAAGCGGCAAGGAATTCATCCCACTGGTGGGCGAGCTAAACACGCGCATCGTCACCGAGAGCAGCGCCGGCGCCGGTCTGCTTCCGGAATCGGAAAAAGGCGAGATTATACCCCCCGCCAGCGGACTGGCAAGAAGGCCTCCCCTGCTCTGCCCCGGCTGCCCCCATACCGGCATCTACTTTACATTGAATACCATCGGGCAGCGCTCCAAACTGCTGGAATCCGATAAGCCGCAGGAGCCGAAGCTGATAATCACCGGCGACATCGGCTGCTACACGCTGGGGGCCTACCCGCCACTCAACGTCCTTGATACGACGGCCTGCATGGGCGCCGGCATCGGGCAGGCGCTTGGCATGGAAAAGGCGGGGGTCAAGAGCAAAATCGTAGCCGTCATCGGCGACTCCACTTTTTTACATTCCGGCATTACCGGGCTGGTGAACGCCGTTTACAACGAAGGGCATATCACCATTTTGATACTGGACAACCGCACCACGGCGATGACCGGGCACCAGGAGCACCCGGGCACGGGCATCTCCGCGCAAGGGAAAGAAACTTATGCCGTTGATATCGAGAGCTTATGCCGGGGCATCGGGGTAAAGGACATAAAAGTAGTCAACGCCTTCGACCTGAAGGCTTTAAGGTCGGGCCTGCGCGACTCCCTGGGAAGGGAGGAGGTATCGGTCATCATCGTGCGGGGGGCCTGCGCCATGCAGGTGAGGAAGCGGGAACATCCGAGGAAAGTCGATGTTGAAAAATGCAATCAATGCGGCATCTGCCTCAAGCTGGGCTGCCCGGCCATCCAGAGCAAGGACGGGCGGGTGTTTATCGAGCCGACACTGTGCGCCGGGGATATCTGCACTATTTGCGAGCAGCTATGCCCGCAGAAGGCGATAGGGGTATAAGGGAAAGGGGGAAATTAAAAATCAAATCTCTAAAATCAAAAACACAGATAAAAATGTAAAAATGTCATTCTGGCGAAGGCCAGGATCTATTAAAGATATAAAATGAATTATAAATCCATAAAATGGATTCCAGCCTACGCCGGAATGACAAGTAAGTAGAATATGAAAAGCAAATTGAAAAAGATGGACATCTTAGTAACCGGGGTGGGCGGCCAGGGGGTCGTGCTGGCTTCCGACATTATCGGGGAGGCTGCCTTAACGGCCGGTTTTGACGTGAAAAAGACGGACACGCTGGGAATGGCGCAGCGGGGCGGCAGCGTGGTCAGCCACGTACGCCTGGCGGAAAGGGTTTGGTCGCCGCTGATTAAAGAGGGAGAGGTGGACCTGCTGCTGGCGTTCGAGAAGCTGGAGGCGGCGCGATGGAGTCATTACCTGAAGAAGAACGCCGTCGCCATCATCAACAGCTACGAACAGCCGCCGCTATCAGTGAGTCTGGGACAGGAAAAGTACCTCACCGACGATGAAATAGTGGCCGCGCTGAAAAGGCGCACCGATAAAATATACATCATCGAGGGGAACAAAAAGGCGCAGGAACTAGGCAACGTGAGAACGGTGAACATATTAATGCTGGGCTGCCTGGCCGCTTTCGCGCCGCTGGAAACCGGGGTCTGGAAAAGCACTATCTCGAAACGCCTGCCGGAACGTCTCCGCGAAATCAATCTGAAAGCGTTTGACGTGGGCAGAAAGGAAATCGAAGGTGTCCGTATCGGAAAGAGTTAAAAAGGGCATGGAGGTGGGGTCGTGGATAAGGCGGATGTTCGAAGAGGGCATCGCCATGAAGAAGAAATTCGGGCCGGAGAACGTTTACGACCTTTCGCTGGGCAACCCGGTGATGGAGCCGCCGCCGGAGTTCAAGCGCGAAATCAAGCGTCTTGCCGACCAGCCGTATAAGGGCATGCACGGCTACATGGAAAACGCCGGCTATACCGAGACGCGGGCGGCCGTGGGGGCGCAGCTGTCTAGAGAGACCGGCCTGAAAATCACCGAGAAGGACGTTATCATGGCGGTGGGGGCGGCGGGTGCCATTAACGTGGCGCTCAAGACCATCCTCGACCCCGGCGATGAAGTAATCGTCTTCATCCCCTGGTTCGTCGATTACTTTAATTACATAGAGAACCACGACGGCGTGGTCAAGCCCCTCCCTACCGACGAGAACTTCATGCCCAGGCTAGACGTGCTGGAGGCGAACATCAGCCCCAAGACCAAAGCCCTGCTTATCGATTCCCCCAACAACCCCACCGGTGTCCTATACAGCGCCGAGCTGATGACTAAAATCAGCGATATATTACGTAAGAAAGAGGCCGAATACGGCACGGAGATATTCATAGTCAGCGACGAGCCTTATAAGAAGATAATTTACGACGGTCTCAAGTACCCGTCGCCGCTGAATTTCCACCGGCACAGCATGCTATGCACGTCGCATTCAAAGGACCTTTCCATCGCCGGCGAGCGCATCGGCTACGTGGCACTGCACCCCGACTGCGACCACCACGACGACATGATGAAGGGCCTCGTTTTCTGTACGCGCGTGCTGGGCTTCATCAACGCCCCGGCCTTCATGCAGAACGTGGTGACCAGAATACAGGACGTGACGATACCCGTCAGCGAGTACCAGCGCAACCGTGACTTTATCTACAGCAACCTAGTGAGAATGGGCTATAAGGTCAACAAGCCGCAGGGGGCTTTTTACATTTTCCCCAAGTGCCCCATCGAGGACGACGTGGCTTTCGTGTACGAGCTACAGAGCGAGCACCATGTGCTGACGGTGCCGGGTGTGGCTTTCGGCGTGCACGGCTATTTCCGGCTGGTCTACTGTGTGGAACATGAGCTACTGGAAAAGTGCATACCCGGCCTGGAAAAAATAGCCAGGAAATACGGGCTGATGAAATAACTTGATTTTCGGTTGCATTATTTAAAAAATCTGTGTTATACTGGCGCAGTGCCCCGAACCTCTAAGTATCATCGTGTAAAACCCCCGGGAGCACACATGTAAAAAAGGTTTTTGGATAGTTAGAGGGCCATTTGCTAGCTGATTACGGACTAATCGGACTGTTTTTAATTGTAGCTATCCTTTTTTCCGTGGTAATGATAGTTATCCCCGTTGTCTTGCGATACCTGAAAGTCATCCCCAGTAATCCCAACCCCATTAAAGAATCCATCTTCGAATGCGGCATGGAGACCATCGGGAAGACCTGGGTGCGGTTCAATTTCCACTATTATTTCTACGCCCTCGTTTTCCTGGCGCTGGACGTGCTGGTGGTGTTCCTATATCCGTGGGCAGTACAGCTTAAGCAGCTAGGGCCATTCAGCCTGTATGTCGTCCTGATACTGGTTTTCATTGTATTCGTAGGTTATCTTTACGCCTGGAAAAAGAAGGCCCTGGAATGGAAGTAAGCAACGATAAAGAATATATCTATTCCTCGACGGAGCTCGATTGCGACGAAGGGCGCATAATCGAAGAGGTCAAGGCCGGCAGTCGCGAGTCTATCCCCGACCCCGACGCCTGGCTGGACGAGGACTTAAGGCGTAATATAATCCTGACCTCCGTGGACTGGGTACTCGACTGGGCGCGGCGCTCTTCACTGTGGACGGCCATATGCTACCCCGCCTGCTGCGGCATGGAATGGATGGCTACACTATCCCCCCGTTTCGACGCTTCACGCTTCGGCATGGAAATCATGCGGGCTTCACCGCGTCAGGCCGACCTGATGATAACCGCGGGCACGCTTACCTGGAAGATGGCGCCCAATGTCAGGCGTATCTATCACCAGATGCCCGAACCCAAGTGGGTGATTGCCATGGGCGCCTGCGGCATCAGCGGCGGCATTTTCCGCTCCTCATACAACGTGGTGCCGGGCTATAACAAGATAATCCCCGTGGATGTTTATGTGCCCGGCTGCCCGCCGCGACCGGAAGCCCTTATATACGGCATACAGATGCTGCAGAAAAAGATAAACAAAGCAAAGGCGGTACCCGACCTGTCTGAACTGCCGAATCCCCTGAAGAAAGGCAAAAAGGTATGATAGTTGCCCTCCCCGCCAAAGAAATAATAAGTCAGTTAAGCGACAAATTCCCGGGAGTTATCGAGGAGGCGGGGCAGGACAGCGTGCTGGTAAAGAGCGACTCTCTGCCGGCGGTGGCCGAACATCTAAAAACCGCCGCAGGGTTTAAATTCGATTACCTGAACTACATTACCGCCGTCGATTACTACCAGTATTTCGAAGTGGTTTACCAGATGACCTCGCTGGAACATAACCACTCTGCCATCCTTAAAGTCCGCTGCCATACCCGCGATAATCCCACCGTGCCATCGCTAATCGGGATTTACCAGGGGGCGGATTTCCAGGAACGCGAGATTTACGACCTCATGGGCATTACATTCGAGGGGCACCCGAACCTGAAACGCATCTTTCTCTGGGAGGGGTTCGACGGGCATCCCCTGCGAAAGGACTGGAACCAGTGACGACGACCAGGGAGCTGGTACTTAACACCGAGCCCTTCATTTTGAACTTCGGGCCGGTGCACCCGAGCACCCACGGCGTTTACCGCATGAGGGCGACGCTGGATGGGGAGGTTGTCATCGACATAGAGCCGATCTTCGGTTACCTGCACCGCGGTATCGAGAAGCTCATGGAGGAGCGCACCTACACCGGCTGCATTCCCCTTACCGACCGCCTGGACTATGTGTCCTCAATGACCAATAACCTGGGCTACTGCACGGCAGTGGAAAAACTGGCAGGAATCAAGGTGCCGGAACGCGCTCAATACATCCGCGTAATCACCGCCGAACTGCAACGCTTCGCCAA
>JAFGOC010000133.1 GCA_016926705.1 Dehalococcoidales bacterium
CAACCAGCAGATACTCGACATCATCAAGGGCTTCAAACTTATAAGCAAGGTAGAGCTTTTCGACGTATATTCAGGCAAGCAGGTGGCAGAAGGTAAAAAGTCGCTTGCATACCGGCTGACATACCAGTCGCCCGACCACACCCTGACCGACGAAGAGGTCAACAAGGTGCAGGAGCAGGTAACAGCGAGGCTAGTGAAAGAACTAGGGGCGACACTAAGGGTTTAAACAAGATAGAAGACAGGCTATTCCCAGCGGAAGAAACGGGCGGCCAGCAGCGCCGAGACAACCGTGATTCCGGCGGTGACTAAAGAAGCGCTGGTATGCCAGCCGAAGTCAGGGCCGGGCAGCCAGGCATTTTGCAGCGTAAGGATAACATAGCGCAGCGGCGTGGCGTCGCCGATGTAACCCATGATGCCGGACATGACCTCGGGAGGGGGGCCAGCGCCGCCGAGAATCATCATCACGAAAAACAGAATCAGGCCGATTCCCTGGGCGGCGCGGGTGGAGGGCAACACGGCGCCGAGGAAAAAGCCGAAAGCGGTAAAACAAGCCACGCCGAGGAAAAACGCCCCGATCAGCTGGGGGATATTTTCCGGCAAATCCGGGTGATAAGTAACAAAGCCAAAAATAGTCACCAGCAGGCTGCCGACGATAGCGATAACAGCGCTGACCAGAAGCTGCGAGCCCAGCACCGTCCATATCGAGAACGAGGAAGCGCGGAAGCGGCGCAGGATACCGCGTTCACGGTAGCCGGCCAGGTGCAGGGGCAGGGCCACGGTGCCGATAGCCATCATTATCAGTCCGTAGTAGGAAGGCATATAATAATTCATGGCGCCGACACCGCGGTAAACTTCAGGGTTGGGGGTATTGCCGAAGACGCCGCCCATCACGAACAGGAAAATAATCGGCAGGGCCAGCGTGAAAACCACGACCATCGGCTCGCGGATGAAGAGCTTCATTTCCACCCAGGTCAACTTGGTCAACATACGCATATCGTTCAGTCCACGACGGCACGACCCGTCACTTTCAGGAAAACATCCTCGAGGCTGGGCTGCTCCACACGGAGGTCGGAGGGGACGATACCGTGTTCGACGAGCACCGCCGCCACCAGAGCCAGCAGGGGGCCGCTGCCCTCGACTTCCACCCTATCGCCGCGGCGGGTGATATTTTTTACGCCGGAGACCTTCTCCAGAAAGGCAAGGTCGGGTTTATCCGTGGAGAAAAGGACACGAATATCGGTGGCATAGGCAGCGATAAGCCCCCGCGGGGAACCGGAGGCGACGATTTTTCCCTTATCGACGATAGCGACGCGGTCGCAGAGGTTCTCCGCCTCGTCCATGAAGTGGGTAACCAGCACGACGGTGGTGCCCCTATCACGGACGGCACGGATTAAGTCCCAGGCGACGCGGCGGGCGGCGGGGTCGAGTCCGGTTGTCATTTCATCGAGAAATACGACTTCGGGGCTGTTCACCAGAGACAAAGCGATGAAGAGGCGCTGCTTCTGGCCGCCGGAGAGCGCGGCAAAGCTGGACCTGCGCTTTTCGGCGATGCCCCACTGCTCCAGCAAAGAGTGCCAATCGGAAATCTTATCAGTAACGGAGGCGAAAAGGTCTAAAGCCTCCCAGACCTTGATGCGGTCGGGCAGGGCCGATTCCTGAAGCTGGGAGCCGATACGCCGGCGCAACTCCTGCGCCTGGTGGGAGGGGTCGAGGCCAATAACGCTGATTTTACCGGAATCGGGGTTTCTCAAAGCCTGGAGGCACTCGACGGTGGTGGTCTTGCCGGCGCCGTTGGGGCCGAGGAAACCGAAAATTTCGCCTTGAGAGACCTCAAAGGAAATATCATCGACGGCGATAGTTTTGCCGTAGGTCTTGCGGAGATTTTGCACAGAAATGATGTGGGTCATTGGCGATAATTATAACGGAAAACGGTTTATTCTTTCAATTCGATTCTTTGGAGGATGCCTCACCCCCTTGCCCCCTCTCCAAACGGGTCATCGGAGTAACTCATTGTGTAATCGGTTTGGAGAGGGGGATTATGTTTGAGAGGGGCTAGCGCCCCTCTCTGCGGGGACTCCCCTTTGGGGAAAGGACAGAAAATATTTATATTTGGAGAAGGGTAATACAATCCCTGTAAAACACAATTTACAAAGTGGAAAACTACGGAGACTCCCCCACCCTGATATCCTTCGCTACGCTCAGGATGACAAAGAGAGTAAAATCCCTCTTAATCTCCCTTTTACTAAGGGAGAGACGAGAAAAGGAGTTGGAATTTTAAATAAGCGCTTTGAGTTTGCTGATTATTTCCGAGAGGGGGACGATTTGCGGGTCTTTTTCCGTACGCTTCTTGAGCTCAACGGCGTCTTTCTCCAGGGTGCGGGGGCTGACGGTGATGCGGAAGGGCAGACCGATAAGGTCGGCGTCGTTGAACTTTACACCGGGCGACTCTGCGCGGTCGTCAAAGAGCACCTCGATGCCGGCAGCCTGTAAATCCTGATACAGCTTTTCAGCTACTTCAGTCACTTTGGAGCCTTCGCGGGGAAGGGGGCAGAGGTAGACATGATAAGGGGCGATGGAGACAGGCCAGATAATGCCCTTGTCGTCGTTATGCTGCTCGACAGCGGCGGCCAGCAGGCGGCTGGGGCCAAGACCGTAGCAGCCCATGACGATGGGATGCGACTCACCCTTCTCATCGAGGAAATTGGCGCCAAGTTTGGTACTGTAAATCGTGCCCAGCTTGAAAATATGGGCGACCTCAATGCCACGGGTGGACGAGAGCTTGCCGCCGCACTTAATACATTTTTCACCGGCAACGGCGCGGGCGATATCAGCCACGATATCCACCTTGAAGTCGCGGGGATAGTTAACGTTCTTGAGATGGGTATCCGGCTTGTTGCCTCCAGCCACAAAATTAACGCCGGACGATACGGAGTCGTCGGCGATAACCCTGATTCCCTTAAGTCCAACGGCGGAAGCGGAGCCGGGGACAATGCCAGCGGCGATGACTTCCTCTTCGGTTGCCAGGCGGAGGTCGGCGCAGTGCAACTGGTTCCTTAGCTTGGTCTCATTGACCGTGAGGTCGCCGCGGATGACGCCGAATACAAAAGTGCCATCGGCGATATAGAAAACGGCCTTAAGGGTGCGGGAGGGGGGAACCTTGAGAAATCCGGCTACCTCCTCAATGGACTTCATGCCAGGGGTGGCGACCGTCTCAAGAGGCAGGGGCTTGCCGCCATCGATTTTCTCCTTAACACTGGAGGCTTTCTCCGCGTTGGCGGCGTAATCACAGGCGGGGCAGAAAATTACCTCATCCTCGCCGGCGGGGGTGGTAAGGATAAACTCGCGGGAGTCCTTGCCGCCGATAGCGCCGCTATCAGCCTCGACGACCATGACATCCAAGCCGCAGCGGGTAAAGATATTCTGATAAGCCTGGAACACTTTATCGTAGGCTACATCCAGCCCGGCCTCATCGACATCAAAGGTGTAAGCGTCTTTCATGGAGAACTCGCGGGCGCGGATAAGTCCGCCGCGGGGCCGGGGCTCATCGCGGAACTTGACCTGTATCTGATACAGATTAAGGGGCAGGTCGCGGTAGCTGCGGACATAACGGGCGGCGAGTGAGGTGACGACCTCCTCGTGGGTGGGGCCCAGAGTAAGCTTACGCTCACGGCGGTCGAAGAGGGTGAAGCGGATATCGCTCATGCGGTCGCCCCATAATTCGGCGGGGTGGAGTACAGGCATATTAATCTCCTGGCCGCCGGCTTTATCCATCTCGTTGCGGATGATGTTCTCTATCTTGCGCAGCGACCGCCAGCCGAGCGGCAGGTAGGAATAAACCCCCGCCACGAGCTGATGAATCAAGCCCGCCCGGACCATCAGCCGATGGCTGATATTATCCGCGTCTGCGGGGACCTCTCTTAAAGTCTTGCTTACCAGTTTTGAAACGCGCACGAGCGACTCCTTCCTCGACTATAATTGCGTGGCAAGCGCCATTATCTGAATCATCAGGTCGTCTAAAAGGGCATCCTGGGCATCTCTAAGTTCTACAAGCTTATTATACAGCGTCAACCACTTATCGACTTCCGCCTGGCTGGTTGCGTTATTATGGAGATTTGCCGCAATATTAGCCTCGCTGTTAAGTATGAGTATAAAACTGAGACGCACGTTATACTCGTTTCTCAAGTCGTCATTAGCCTTGAGAGCGGCGGGATCAGCGAACGACCAGCCCCTGAAATAACGGGAGCCGGTTTCACGGGTAAAGGCGTGGCCGATAGTGGCATCCAGGGCGAGGAACTCGCCCGGAGCGACCTCGGCGAGGACCCAGGCATGGTCAGACTGTATAATATCAGTTATATAGTTATCGACGCTACCGACGACGATAACCGCGTCAATACCCTGCGCCTTGAGCATGTTCCAGACATCAGACGCCATGTTATTGCAGTCGTAAACGTCTCTCTCATAGAGATGCGAGGCTTCATAGTTGATAACGATTTGCTCCGCGATTTCCGCATCGGTCATGCCGACATACTCATACTGTACCTGGAGGTCATCAAGCAGCTGGGTGACGCCGGAAAGCTGACTCGCAGTATCCTGGTAGAGAGCATCAAGGTCATCTCTTTCAGTCTGAAGGGCGGCGAGGTCAGACTGCGCCTGGGTCAGCTGCGACTCGGCATCCGCGAGCTGGGCGACAATCTGGTCGTACTGGGCCTGGGAGACGCCGCCGGAGCAGCCGGTGAAGACGACGGAGAACAGCAATACGGCCACTGCGAGGGCAAAAAATATTTTCTTTTTCATTTTGGGCTCCTAATTTACAAAATGTTATCTATTTACTTTTTGACCATTGATACCAATTCTCTATTTTTTCAGGAGTTGGAGGTAAACAATTATGTGTAATATTAACCCAATTATACTCATCAATTAATTTAACAAGACTCGATGAAGGTCTATCAATCAACTTCGGCAAGTCATCAATTTTGATTCCGTGATCTTGGCATTCTTTCACAAGTTGTAATAGCTGTTGTTTTGTATTAATCAAAAATTGTATATATGATTCACAACTACCACTATAACGACCTTTACGGATTGCTATGTCCCAAGGAGGGAAAACATCCTTTCTAAGAACGAACAATATCTTGGCAGCTCCAGTAGGTCCTACTGTTTTATTTTCAGATGCTTTAACTTTTGATAATGTTTTATATAATGACTTTAAATTATCAATTTCTTTAATAGAAAGCTTTGAAAGCGTTTTTTCAAAGGGAGGTAATAATTGTTCATTTTCATCATACCAGCTTTCCAAACTTTTTGAAGTCTGTATATAGTAACTTTTTTTAAACTGACGACATCCAAACTTACTCAACCATTGTAATAGAGCTTCTAGATGAGTTTTATTATGCATTTCTATACGATGGTCTATCTGCTTAATCAAATTATCATAAGCTTCGTCAAATTTTGTAAAGGCAGCATATACATAACATGAACATGCTAACTCATATAATTTAGGCACTTTCTTTAAATCCCCTCCATCTCTTTCATGAGGGCAGTGAGGAAGTCTTTTTCATCAACCGTGGCTAGTTTTTTGCCTTTTTTAAAGATAACGCCCTTGCCTTTGCCGCAGGCGATGCCGACATCGGCGTCCTTGGCCTCGCCGGGGCCGTTAACGACGCAGCCCATGACGGCGACCTTGATGGGCTTATCTATTTTTTGCAGCCTTTTCTCGACTGCTTGGGCTAATTTTATCACGTCCGCCTCGGCGCGACCACAGGTGGGGCAGCTTACGAGGACGGGGCCGCGGCGACGGAGGTCGAGGCTTTTCAGAATCTCATAAGCGGCGAAGACTTCTTCTCCGGGCGGGGCGGTCAGAGAAACGCGGATGGTATCGCCGAGGCCGAGCCAGAGCAAAGTGCCGATGCCCACCGAGCTGCGGATAACGCCGGCGCGGGGGGTGCCCGCTTCCGTGATGCCGATATGGAGGGGATAAGGGATTTTATCCGCTATAGATTGATAAGCAGCAATAGTGGTGGGAACGTCGAAAGCCTTAAGAGAGACTTTTATAAAGTCGAAGTCCAGGCTTTCCAGCACTTTAATTTGCTTGAGAGCGGCGGCGACCATCCTGTCGGCGATATTGCGTTTGGTATTATCAGTCTTCGGAAGGCTTCCGGCATTTAGCCCGATACGGATGGGCACGCCTCTTTCCTTGGCGGCCAGCGCCACCTTTTTCACCTTATCAGGTTCTCCGATGTTGCCGGGGTTAAGGCGGAGTCCGTCCACGCCTGCTTTAAGTGCCGCCAGAGCCAGGCGATAATCAAAGTGGACATCGGCGACCAGAGGCACTCTGGTCTGTTTCTTTATGTCAACTAAAGCGCGGGCGGCTTGAGCGTCCGGGACAGCGAGACGCACGATTTCACAGCCTACTTCCGCAAGACTTTTTATCTGACGGACGGTGGCTTTAATATCGCGGGTATCGGTCTTGGTCATGGACTGCACCACGACAGGCGCGCCGCCGCCGACGGTCACGTCGCCGATTTGGATAGCTTTGCTGATACGACGCGGCATCATGGCAAGATACTCCCTCCGCTAACCCAGCGGGCGAGGTCCTGATAGGTAATCAGCAGCATTAAACCCAGCAGGACAACAAACCCGATAGAGTGGATAAGCGTTTCGACTTTTGGGGAAACGCGCTTGCCGCGCCGTACCCACTCGATAAAGATAAAGAGCAAACGGCCGCCGTCGAGGGCGGGAAAAGGTATCAACTGGGTGATGGCGATGGCGATGCTGATAAAAGCGGTAAGCTCCAGCACCGGACTGACGCCCGCGTGGGCGACCTCCCCGGCTACCTGCACGATACCGACCGGGCCGGCCGGCTGGAAAGGCACCGAGCCGATAACCATGCCGATAATCCCGTTTTTATACAAAATAAGCGTTTCCCAGACCTCGACGCTGCCGCGGGGAATCGCCTCCCAGAAAGGCAGGCTTTCGGAGACGATGACGGAGTCCACCGTCTGATAGACGATACCGACAGCCCCCTGCCCTGCCGGGGGATTCCAGCGGGGCGAGACATCAACCGTTTCCGTCGTCGCATCAGTGTGTAAAACTTCAACGGAAATCAGGCCGCCAAGGTTCATCTGAATCTCGCGGGACAGCACCGCCCGGCTCTCGACAGGCTTGCCGTTGACGGTCAAGATAGTATCGCCGGGCAAGATACCGGCCAGTCCCGCCGGGGATTCCGCGGCCACCTCCTGCACCACCACATCCTCCCTGACAATGTTATGGGGGACCATATAGGCGATGGACATCAGGACAAACGGCAGAATCAGGTTCATAATGATGCCGCCGCTGATAACCAGAAACCGCACCCAGTATTTGCGGGCGGCGAGGGCGCGGGGGGCGGAGGGGTCAACTTCTCCGGATATTTTATTGAAGCCGCCGAAGGGTATCCAGTTAATGGAATAAATGGTCTCCCCGATTTTCCTGCCGTAGAGCCGGGGCGGGAAGCCGATACCGAACTCCTCCACGTAGCAGCCGGTAGCCTTGGCGGCGATGAAATGCCCGAGCTCGTGGACGATAATCAGCACGGACAGGACAAGGACACCGACGACGATGGTGAGTATCATTTAAGGATACTCCTTGCCGTTTCCAGAGCCGTTTGCCGCGCCCATTTATCCGCCGCCAGAATATCGTCGAGAGAGGGGGACGATACATTATCGTGCTTCTGCAATACTTTATCAACGACGCGGGGGATATCCGTAAAGCCAATCTTCTCCCGCAGGAAAAGGCCGACGGCGACTTCATCGGCGGCACAGAGGACGGCCGGGAAGGTGCCGCCCTTTTTACCGGCTGCTATTGCCAGCGAGAGACAGGGGAATTTTTTAATATCCGGCTGCCGGAATTCAAGGTCGGAGAAATTATCCCAGTCGAGGCCGGGCAAATCATTATTGGGGAGGCGGTTGGGGTAGGTCAAGGCGTACCGGATGGGCAGACGCATGTCCGGGCGGCTCAACTGCGCTTTAGCCGAGCCGTCAGCGAACTCCACCATGGAGTGGACGATGCTTTGAGGGTGGACCAGCACCTTGACGTCCTCGATGGGGATGTTAAAAAGCCAGCGGGCCTCGATAACCTCAAGGCCTTTATTCATCAGGGTAGCGGAATCGACGGTGACCTTTTTGCCCATTTTCCAGGAGGGGTGGGCGAGCGCCTGGACGACGGTAATACTGTTCATCTGCTCTGGCGGGTAATCAAGGAAAGGACCGCCGGAGGCCGTCAAGATAATGCGGCGGGGGGGCTGTTTTTCGCCGCGGAGGCACTGCCAGATAGCGCTGTGCTCGCTGTCCACAGGGAGGATGCGAGCCTTATTTTTTTCAGCCTCGGCGGTGATGATTGCACCCGCCGCCACCAGCGATTCTTTATTAGCGAGGGCGATAGTCTTACCGGCTTTTACGGCGGCCAGGACGGCGCCGAGTCCAGCCAGGCCGGAGGTAGCAATAACAACAACATCCACTTCTTTGCGGGATGCCATCTCTTCAAGCGGCAGGAACTTACAGTCGAGAGCGGCAATAGCATCGCGCGCCGCTTTATTATCGCTGCGGGCATAGCAAATATATTCGGGAGTAAACTCTTTAGCCTGTTCGCAGAGCAACTTCAGGTTACTGCCGGCGGCCAGCCCGACGACCTTAAAGCGCCGGTGCAATGCACGAACGACATCAAGCGTTTGCCGCCCGATAGAGCCGGTAGAGCCCAGCAAGGCGATGCGTTTTACCTTTTCAGCCATACCAGTTATATCTTACAACAAATGGGGGGTTGAAGCTACGGGAGAGGAAACCCTTGGTGTTTATTATGCCTTACCCGCTTGCCCCCTCTCCAAACTGGTCATCATTACAAACCAATGATTCAGTTGTTTGGAGAGGGGGGATAGATTTAGAAGAGGGGCTGGGCCCATCTTAAACACCCTATGACAGAAATGAATAGATGATTCTTCCCCTTTGAAAAGGGGGGTTAGAGGGGGATTTTAACTTCATCAAGCGCCCCTCTCTGCGGGTACTCCCCTATAAATTAGAAAATGCGAAAGGGAAAAAGTAAAAGGGGCGAACGCCCCCTTTGGTATCAATTGTATCCGGATATAAGCTAAACTACAATCTCGGATTTTCTGGTTTTGCCGTCGCGGAGGAAATTAATAGTAATGATATTGCCCTGTTTTACCGCGGCGAGAAATTTCTCCATGTCCGCGGCGCTTTTTATACTGCCTCCATTAAGGCCGGTAACGATATCCCCCGGTTTAAGTCCGGCTTTCTCCCCCAGGAGACCGGGTGTGACACCCCCGATAATGACACCGGGGGTTGGGGCTAAGCCCATCTGTGGGGCTACTTTTAAGGCATCGGCGATTTTGAGTCCGAAACGTACCGATTTTTTAGAACCGTTGCCCGACGCCAGCAACTGACGGATACGGTTGCGGTCGAAGCCGATGACAGGCTGATTATCGATAACGATGACCGGCACTCCCATCTGCCCGGTCAATCTGACCATCTCCTCGGCCGCAGCACGGTCGCGGGAAACATCGTGCTCTTTATAAGGCACGCCAAGCTCATCAAGAAAGCTCATGGCCTGATGGCAGTAACCACAAGTAGGAGTGGTATAAATTTTCACATCCATCGTCTCTCTCCACAGGTTCAGGACTTATCTTCTTCCTCGATTTCAACATCGGGCAGCTTCGGCAAGGTAAGCGGATTACTGTTTTTCCTTAAAGGGTTGTAGGTAGGGAAGGCGTTGAAGAACTCCCTGGTCTCGCCGCAATATTTACAGGTACCAAGGCTACGGGGGCCATTGGCCACCTCAATTACCCAGTAATGCTCACAGGCCGGCTTAGCCGATTTGGCAGCAGGTTTTTCTTTTTCTTTCGTCTTATCTCTCATCACACACCCCCCTGGTCACCGTTCATAACTATTTTAATCCGAACGGCTGATATGTGTATGCGACTTTTGTCTTAAAAATATAATAAAGCAACATTGTTAATATTTTATGAAAATAATGTGAAAACAGACGTAAAAACACTAAAGGGGAAAGGGGCAGCAAAGGTCCGCTAAAGGCTAGTCGCGGCTATCTTCCAGGACGATTTCAAAGGGGCAGGTAATAGCCCCGGTAGGACAAACGAGTTCGCAAGCATTACACCACTTAGTGCACCGTTCGCAATCCACAGACCCGACGACCTTAACTTTATCATCTTCCATGACTAAAATGCCGCATTTACAGATGCTAACGCATAGACCGCATAGATTACACTTAGCTGTATCAATTACCGGCATGTTACCAACCATTTACAAATATCTCCACAGTGATATTTTTATACCCAAGAGCACAATATGTCTGCGACATTTCTCTCATTCAATGATACCTGCGATTCTTTTTAACGCCGATTTATCGGTAATCACGATACGGTTACGCTCTATCCTGATAGCGCCCTCCTCCTCAAGTGTGCGGAAAGACCTGCCCACCATCTCGCGGGCAGTGCCGATCATAGCCGCCATCTCCTGCTGCGTCAGTCGGGGGTTCTCACCACCGCCGTCGCCGATGTGTTCCAGCAGTATTTTGGCCACCCTGCCGCTGACATTGCGGAAGGACAGGTCTTCAACCAGTTCCACCATCTCCTGCACGCGCTGTGAAAGCACGTTAATAATATTCAAGGCTATCTGCGGGTATTCTTTAGAGACAGCCTCCAGTTCTTTTTTCTTGATGCCGTTGAGAACGGTGTCACCCATAGCCGCGGCGCTGGCCAGGTTGACGCCGCCGAGAACAGGGACATCATTAAAGGAGTCGCCGGGGCGTATGATGCGCAATATCTGCTCCTTGCCGTCGGCGGAGGTCTTGAAGACCTTAACGACCCCGATAACGACAAAATAAAGCACTTCCGCCGGTGCCCCCTCGAAAACAAGGATATCGCCCCGCACGGCCTTTTTTTCGAAGAAATGCCTGCTCACGGCGTCGAGCGCGGGACCTTCCAGGCCGGAGAAATACGGCAAATTTTTAATCGAGTCCTGATTTACCGCCATATAACTTTAATACCCGAACAACGAGAAAATATCTGCAAGGATTATACCAGCTTAGAGGGGTTACAGCAAAGAGCCAATACTACCATGCATATAATATTAAGGATTGAGGCGGCAGCGGGAATGACTTCTTCAGCTCTTGCTGCTGAAGTAATAGCCGACGCCGGGCTCGGTCAGGATGTATTTAGGGGTGGAGGGGTCAGGCTCGATTTTCTGGCGGAGGTGGGAGATATAAATCCTCACGTAGTCCACGTCATCGATATATTCCCAGCCCCAGACATTCTCCAGCACCTGCTG
>JAFGOC010000134.1 GCA_016926705.1 Dehalococcoidales bacterium
CTCGTGGATACGGCCTGGTGGATTTCCACGTTCCCGGGTATTGCCATCGGGTTAGTAGTCCTTTCGGGGAATTTCCTGGGTGATTGGTTGCGTGATAAATTAGACCCGAGATTGAGGCAGTTATAACGAGATGTATTATCCTTAGGGCAAAAAATCTCCCGACGGCTTTCTTGACGCGTGCCGCCGATCTCTTATTCCATCGAAGGTATCTGGAAGACTCGATATTACTTGATTTATCTCGTTACTATCTAATGCTTTTACTACTTTCTTTTCTGCCCTAGGTACTTTTATCTTAACTAAAGGACTGGTTTCTAAAATACCTTCATTAACCGACCAGTTAAACATGGCAGATAATGCCCGGTAATATTTCTGAACGGTGGTAGAGTTTATTGGCTTCATAGCTCGTGGACAGGTGCTATTAAAACGATGCGGTGTCTCTCTAAGATAAACAAGGAATTCACGCAAATGGTTAGCAGTGATAGCTTTAATGTTATCAGGCCACTTATAGTTCCTGGTATACCAGAGAAAGCCCTTGAGTTTATCAGTATAACATTCTATGGTGCCATAGGATTTACCTTCTACCTTACAGGATAACAGGAATTCGTCAATTGCTTGTTTTAGTGATGTAACCGTTTTATTATTAGACATTGAACCTTTCCTCCTTCTCGTTCGAGCTAGCGCGAGATGCTAATGTATATTCAGGAAAAGGTCAATACTTACGTGATATAAGTTTTTATAGTTAGAAAAATCCTTCTTCAATCTTGATTTCCTGCTAGGGATATGGCATATTTCAACATGCTAGAGAGGTAACTCTTCATGGGAGAAAAAATATACTTTGATACCAATCAGATATATTTTATTCGAAGAATAGCTGATGAGGCAGAAGGCTTCGAGTATGGTGACTATTCATGGGCAAATAAAGTGTTCCCGCATAGCCCAGAAATGGTTGCAGACATTAAAGCTCTTTGTTATATCATATCTCTCCAATATCAATGGGACTTAGAATTCTGTGCAAGTAACGCTTCTTATACGGAGTTAATAAATAATACTAGCAATCGCGCACATGAAACTAGGAAGGCATGGGAAGCAGCGGGAGAAAATCTTATCAATAAAGCACAAAAGTTACCGTCGATTGAACAAAAACAGTTCGATATAGAATCCATAACAGATAATCTCGAATTTATCAAAGATAAGGCGGACAGGGAAATCATTAGAGATTTCATGAGACAGGAAGCGGATGTTCTGTTTACTTCTGACGATGACATTCTAAAGCATAAAAATAAACTTGTTCAGATGGGTATAAAAGTGATGAGGCCAAGTGAGTGGATTAATGAATTTTTACAGGAAGTGCGTGGAGAAGAAGACGGCGTACAGTGGGTGGAAAGGATATTATTTACAACAGGATAATTAAAATTGGTAGTAGCAGCAGGATTTTAAATCACTATTAGCTTATGGAGAATAGATGGCAATACTTGAAAATCCTAATAAACCTCGTCAACCACAAAAGGGTGTATACGCTTGGTATGCAAGAAAAGAAGGTAGGAATTTAGTAATATATATTGGCCAAGCTGGATATAAAGATAGGCAAAAAGATACGTACTTACAAAAAGGCACCTTATTTAGGGGCGTTAGTGAGTTACAAAGAGCGACATTTTCACAAGACTATACTCTTGACACCGATTTTATCGTGGGTACAGCAATAATATTTTTTGAAAAGCATGGGTATAAATGCATATGGAAACATATCAGTAATAATCCTGAAGAAGAGAGAAGATTCATTGCCTCTGAACACCCGCTTCTGCAAAATAGAAACGGGCGAGTTAAAAACGTATTTAAAGTAAG
This sequence comes from Dehalococcoidales bacterium, assembly GCA_016926705.1. GTDB lineage: Bacteria > Chloroflexota > Dehalococcoidia > Dehalococcoidales > RBG-16-60-22 > RBG-13-51-18. The sequence continues at coordinate 1,843 of JAFGOC010000134.1, forward strand.
GAAAGAAACTAAAGACTATTGGAAATTAAAGGGCATGGATGAAAACAGTAAACAACAGAAGATTAAGGAAGCAGAGTTAGAGATATTCAAGGAATTATCGAACATGCTAAAAAATGGTGGTAGCGGCGGGATTTGAACCTGCGACCAAGGGCTTATGAGTGCCAGCTTCGTTTCTTAAAATTCCTGCGTTTTTCACACGAATCCTCCTTTTTTTCTAAGTTGCGCGATTCTAGGCCAAGTTCAGACAAAGGTCAAGACACAATTTCATAGAATGTGACAAAATCCTGTTGTGTCTTAAAGTATCAGATGATATAATCACAGTAATAGTACATATGTTCTTATCATATACCTAATAATTAATAATATAGTAAGAAAATTTACAATGACGACAGTACAGGCATCGGCGAAAAGTCTAGTAAGAGTTCATGGGAGAGGGATACTCCTCTCTATCTTGGAGAAAGAAATTATCCTGAAAAGAATCATGGTACTTGATGATGAACGCTTCATTACAGAAACAAAGGACTGGGATTCGTATTGGCAGCCATTGCATGAACTTAACCAGAGAGAGTTAGAAGATAGTCTTAACGTACTTCATATTACTTGGAGTAATTATCTCCGATCTAAGTTCAGTCCCCTTTTGAGGCAAGAATACTGTTTTCGCTATTTTTCTCTGCTAAATTATCTCATATCTAACTGTAAGGAAGTAAATAGACCTTTTCCATGGATTCATGCGCTCAAGGTAGCTCTCGGATTTGAATGTTTCGGGATTACTACCGCGACTTCTGATACGTCAGTGCTTGGAGCCGGTACTTGTACACTTCGAAATCCATGCTACCTTTTAGCGAAACTTAAAATGCCTAACGTACCTGATGACCCTCAGTTCCTTCCTATGATTACGGTTACAAGCACCGAGAAACCAGAGCTATTTTATCATTACCGACAATATACGCTGTCTTCAGATTCACCAGTTTCATTAATGCTCTATCCAACGGTTGTTAAGGGAAAACGTTCGGCAAGTTTCCAGTTACTCAATTCTTTTGTGGGTGGGATAAGATATGCTGCCGACCCTTGGACTAATGAACGCGCACAACGTATTTTTCAAGGTATTATTTACCCCATAATCCAAACACACAAATCAGTCGAGCCTGGTATTTTCCCAATGGAAATAGTTGATGTCGGCGCTGGTAGCGGAAGTCTTGCTTCAAGAATATGCCATCATATTCAAAAAACAGTGATTTCCGATGGATTTCATCCAAGATTACGATTGTGGTCTGTAGATTTGGAAGCTGCCGACCCAGCCCGATTTTTCAGGCATAAAAAATTGAGGGGTATGGTGGACAGTCTTTACTATCTTGGTGATGATTACAGAAGTTGGCTGGAAAGACCACAACCATTACCTTCAAAAAATGGCCTTCGTATCGCCTTGGTATCTCGGCTCTTTAACAACCTGAGCTGCTTTTCCATTAGCTGTTTATCCAGAGAAGACTTGCATCCATTTATTGATAGGATGGAGGAATACTCAAACATAAAGGCACATCACCCCTCGGTATATTTGGCTCCAGGTGGGGGTGGTGTGAATTCACTCGTAATCTCGAACACTCGAGTAGCTCTTCAAGAGGGGAGAACCTTTGCCCAGGCATCTCTCGCTGATTTCTACTGGGGGATGTATTTAATTTCAAGGCCAAGGGAGTCCATTGATATACCTCAACAAGGGATTTTCTTACCTGTCAGGTCATTTAATCCCGAGTGCCTGATTACATCGAACGGCAACAGTGTAATTTCTTACTTGGTAGATAATTGTGATTATATTATTATTGAAGATGCCGATCTTACTCCAAAATATTTGATCGCTCATGCAAAGGCATTTTCGCTTTCCTCTATCACCATTTATGATATGACACAAGCATTAAGATTGAAGGGAAACTATTCCTATGTCATATGGCCAAGAAAGAAAATAATGGCTCCGTCTTTTTCAGGTGAGAAAATATGGTAAATGTAACACGAATTGACCGTAAGTCAGTTGTTCTCTCTCCATCGAGTCTAGCATGCTTAGCTCACATTCCAGCAGTTAATCTTACCTCCGGGTGTGCTCATGATTGCCTCTATTGTTATGCGCGTGGGTACAGTGTTTTTCCCGGCGAGAATAAGGTTGTTGTCTACAAAAACACTCTGGATAAATTAAAAAGGGAACTTGCGCATAAACGAACCAAACCACAGGCAGTGTATTTCAGTCCGTCCAGTGATATTTTTCAGCCTGTATCAGAGGTGATAGAGCTTGGTTATTCTGTATTGGAATTCTTACTTGCCAGTGGTATCGGCATCGCCATTCTGACTAAAGGATTTATTCCAAATGAAACGTTTAAACTCCTATTAACTTATCCGAATAAAGTCAGGGTGCAGATAGGAATTATTACCGCAGATGATACTTTACGGAGTATTTTTGAGCCGAACGCTGCAAGTATAAGTACGCGCCTTGAACAGATGACGAAACTGGTTCAATGTGGTATCGTTACGGAAGCACGGGTAATTCCCATTCTACCTGGAATCACAGACGAACATGGTTCTATCGATCAGTTATTAAGCACCATAGCAAGTACCGGGGTAAAACGTGTTGCAATAAGCACCCTTTTCTTAAGACCTGCTATAACTGCATCTTTAAAACGGCGCATTACTGATAATAATATTTTTGAGAATCTATTAGGCCAGTTTAAGAGCGAAAAGCGCTTGGCAGTGCATGCCGAAAACTCTTCCATTATCCCGTTATCACGATTAAAAAGAGAGGAAATATACACCCGTTTCGGGCAAGTGGCGAAAAAATATGCTTTAGATTTATCGATTTGTGGATGTATGAATCCTGATATTGGTGGTACATGTAATATAACAGGAGAATGGCCGGCAAATGACACCCAATCAAGTATGTTTTAATGATATGATTCACGCTAGAAGAGGAATAAATGAAGCTTCAGAATATTTCGATTGGATTACTTTTAGAGCACCCCGAAAACAGTAACTTCATGAACGCGGAGACAGCCCAAAAACTGCGTAGGCATATTGAACAAACCGGAAGATATGAACCCTTAACAGTAAGACCGCATCTCAATGAAGATGGTAAATTCCAGGTAATTAATGGTCACAACCGTTTGCGAGTCCTCCGTGCTCTTGATTACCAGACGGTAAACTGTATTGTCTGGGATCTTGATGATGATCAAACCAGGTTGTATCTAGCCACACTTAACCGTCTCTCAGGTTGTGATGTCCCCGAACGCAGGGCAGCACTTTTAGAAAACTTGCTAACTAACTTTGATATTGATGAACTGACCAAGCTGCTTCCTGACGACAGAAAGCAGATGGAGGAGCTCAAGCGACTGTCTCAAATTAAATTGGAAGAAATAATACCTCAGGCTGTGACCGAAGAAGGATTTGAAGTCCCAGTTATCCTTGATTTTTTAATCGAGGAGTTCGAAGCCAAAGAAATCAATCTCGCCCTTGACCTGATTGTCAATAGAGAGAAGAGGAAAATTACCCGTGGTCAAGCCCTGGTCAGTCTTGCTCGTTTCTACCTCAGGCGCTGTCAGGAACCAACCGGAGTCTAGGATGGACAAAGATATATACGCCGAGAAGCTTGCCTATTTTAAACAGAATGAGAAACCAGAGGTAGTACTCCTGATAGCAGACAATCCGGAACTTATTAAAATAATCATTGCCTGGACAAATATTGATGTGAAGCGTGTTGATAAATTAACTCCTATATCCAATGACTCCGAAAGGGAAATCTGGGAATGGCTCTGGCAGAACACTAAGTTTTCTCTTACTGAATTAAAAGAAAAAGCAGATATACCCTGTGTTGAATCTGTTTTAGCGCAGAAAATAAAGCCTCTTATCGGTAATCGTATTATATATCCTGACGGCACTGTTAATTCTTATGTACAGCGATATTTTAAAGAACGGGTGGTAAAACTCTTCGATGCGAAATCAAAGAGACCTGTTAAAAAATAAAATGGTGGTAGCGGCGGGATTTGAACCTGCGACCAAGGGCTTATGAGTCCCCTGCTCTACCACTGAGCTACGCTACCAACCAGAAAAAATATAGCATTACATGAAGCTAGATGTCAATGCCGGGCGATGACATGAATGCTGACGGCTTTAACAGTCCCGAACACCTTAAGACCCTTTTTCAGGTCCATTTCTTCAGCCGACCTCCTGGTAACAAGAGATACTAATGGAAACCCACAGTCTATCTCCAGTCGGCAGAGAGGCCCGCTGTAGGCCGTCCAGATGATTGTGCCCTCGAGCACATTACGAGCACTGCTGGACAGCCTGGCAAGAGAAACCGTAACATCCTCGGGACGGATGCAGACCGACACTTTTTCATCCACGCCATGTTCGGTAATCGCCTCAATCGTCTTACCATAAACACTAATTGCAGCCATATTTCCTTCATTAGATATGACTTCGCCATCGATGATATTTTCCATGCCGACGAACTCGGCTACCTCGCGGTTCTTAGGGGAGGTAAAAACCTCGCGGGCGTTGCCGGTCTGTACAATCTCGCCGTCAATAAGCACGCTTATCCTGTCGGCCAAGCGCTGGCCCTGTTCCATATCGTGAGTGGACATCAATACAGTGATGGCATTCTGTTTAATAATGCCGGATATCAAGTCTTCAATTTTCGCAGCGGAAACGGGGTCGAGGTTGGCAGAGGGCTCATCCAGCAGCAATATCTCCGGACCGGTGGCGATAGCCCGGGCGATAGCGACCCGCTGCATCTCACCGCCGGAAAGTGTCCGGGCGTTTCGTTTACTATATTTCACCAATTCCACGGTCTCTAGAATATCGTTAACTTTTTCACGTATTACATGTTTTTTCAGGCCGCGCCATTTCAAGCCGTAAGCCACGTTATCATATACACTCAAATTAAAGACGACCGGTTTTTGCAATACAAAAGCCATCCGACGCCGAATCTCAAGTCTTGATTTTTCAGAGTGCGAAACGGCAACGCCATTTATGAATATCTTGCCCGTACCTGGCATATCCAGCATATCAATCAATCTTAAAAAGGTAGTCTTGCCGGCACCAGTGGGGCCGATCAGGGCATGGGTCTCACCCTTTTCGACCGCCAGGTTGACGTTCTTAAGGATATCCCGTCCTTCCCTTTTGTATCCCAAATTAACTGTTTGAATAAATGCCATTATTGCCTCTGCTGTATCCTATTCATCGCGAAATTCACCACGAGAGCAATAAAGATCAGGATAATACCCAGAGCGAGAGACAGTTCGATATCACCTTTGGATGTTTCAAGCGATATGGCAGTGGTAAGTACCCGGGTGAAACCCCTGATGTTGCCGCCGACCATTATGGCGAGTCCAACCTCGGAAATAGCCCTTCCGAAGGCCAATATGACTGCCGCCATAACCGCAAATCTCGCCTCTTTTATAATCGCTACCGCCGTCTGCCAGTTACTGGCCCCCATCGAACGCGCTGTATCTATAATCGTCTTGTCAACTCCGCTCAAACCGGTGATGGTTAAACCAGTGAGTATCGGTGATATTAATATTACCTGGCCAATCACCATAACCATAGGAGTAAACATAATGTCTAATCCGCCCAGCGGCCCTTTATTGGAAAAAAGAATAAATACAAATAATCCTACGGTTACTGTAGGTACACTGTAAAAAGTCTGAATGATACTGATTAAAATTCGCTTGCCGCGGAAATTATTGAAGTGGATAAGGCTACCTACTGGCACACAGATTAGCGAAGCGATAAGAGTTGAGGATATGGCAACCCGAATCGAGAGCCAGGCTATCTGCATTACCTCCGGGTCGAAGGTAAATATCAGACGTAAAGCCCTAACCAGACCATTCCATATTTCTTCCAATTAATTAAACTCCCCGGAGCAAATTAAACAGCAGAACTTTAGCGAGGCCGCCGAAGTCTTTTTAGTCGGCCCCGCCATAACTCTGTTGCGTATTAAGAAGAGGTATATCGTTCTATTATACTGTTTACAGGGGTATAAGATGGAACCGGTTCGGTGTAAGCCTCAACAGGGGGGAAGCCGGGCAGATCAGCACTGCCGTCCTCCTGGCCACGCCCGATAGGATTGAATAACGAACGCCCGTATTCAGCCAAACCATAAGTAGCTAGAACATTCTGGACTTCCTCAGATATCAGCCAGTTTATAAATATATTGGTGATATCAATATTAGTACCCGGGTCGCTTTCCGGATTGATGGCTATAGCCGCGTACACATTGAGGAAAATCGAATCCTGCTCCACCAGCAGAGTGATATCAAGAGGATTCATTTGTGTGTAAGACAGATATGTCGAGATATCCGCCAGCACGTAAGCATTCATTTCATTAGCCATGAGCAGGGTGGGGCCCATGCCCTTGCCGGCCTCAACATACCAGTCGCCAGAGTCCTGGATATCGGTTGCGTAGTCAAACCCAGCATTACTCCAGATAATTTTTTCCTTGGAGTGGGTACCAGATAAATCGCCGCGTGATACGAATCTTATAGAACCGGGGGCATTCATGCCCGCTTCATAAATTTTCGTAAAAGCTTCTACCGCGGTACAACCCTTTATACCCGCCGGGTCGTTTTCCGGTCCGGCGATGAGGAAAAAGTTGTAAGCGAAATTCCGTCGATTGATGCCATAACCCTCGTCGATGAATTTATCTTCCGCCGCTTTGTCATGCACGATAACAACATCAACATCACCGCGGCGTCCGTATTCCAGAGCAATGCCAGTGCCAGCATAAATAATATCCATTTCTACGTTAGCATATTCTTCAAAAAGGGGTTCCAGATAATACCACAGGCCGGAATCATATAGACTGGTAGTCGTGGCTATTTTAAATCTTACCAGAGGGTCGTGAATTGAGTAGGACCCGGGTTCTCCGGAAGCTGACTCATCCCTACCACAGCCTGCTACCATTGAGACAAGCCCTGCTACCATTACAATAGCCAGTATCACGTTGAAAATTTTACCGGTGGTGACTGCTCTCATTTACCAATCCTCCTTTTGAACATTAATTTTAAAAATTATATCATCATTTTTGTTATAATAGCAATATAACAAGTATATCATATTAGAAAATTGAAAAACCAGCTTTGACGTGGCGTAGGGTATGTGCTAGAATTTTAAGTGAAATTTTCTCTCGTTCAGCCTAATAATAGGCGATAGTTCTGTTATTGAAGTGAGGGAAGTAAAAATGAATATTAAACAAAAAGTGGCTCTGGTTACCGGGGGTTCGGGCGGACTGGGCGGTGCGCACTGTCTATCACTGGCCGCCGCTGGTTTTAAGGTTGCCGTAGCTGCCTGCAATCATTTTGATAAAGCCAAGGTGGTGGTGGAAAAAATCAAGATGATGGGCAATAAGGCGATAGCAGTGAAAATGGACGTGGCGAATATAGATGAGGTAGAGGAAAACATCAGCGAAGTTGAAAAGTCCCTGGGTCCGGTGGACGTTCTGGTGAATAATGCCGCGACGGGTATCGTGCGGGCAGCAACGATTGTAAAAACCAAAATCCAGGACTGGGCGAACGATATCACCGTCAACCTGACCGGGCCATTCAACACCATTAAGTGCTGCCTGCCGGGCATGATGGAGCGGGGCTGGGGACGCATTATAAATATTTCTTCAATCGCCGGCAAGATGGGCGGGGCAGGGCAGTGCAGTTATGCTACCGCTAAAGCCGGTCTCATCGGTCTGACCAAGACCGTCGCTCTAGAGTCTGCCCGTAAGGGTGTAACCTGCAATGTTCTGGTGCTCGGCCCCATGGATGCGGGAGCCTTCCATGAAGTAGCCCCCGAATTCCAGGAACGCATCATCAGGACCACGGCGATACGCCGGGCCGGAACCCCGGAAGAACTTAGCCATATGGTGGTTTTCCTGGCTTCCGAGGAGTCCAGTTATATTACCGGTGAAGCTATAGAAATCAGCGGGGGCGCCGGACTTTTCACTTTTTAAACAATAAACACACGACATTATCAACACCCCCATTATCACCAAAATCCAACATGTAAAGGAGCAATGTATGAACGAGGCTGTAATCGTTAGCGGTGTCAGGACAGCGATAGGCAATTTCGGAGGGTCGTTACAGGACATTCCGGCAACAAAACTGGGCAGCATCGTAATCCAAGGCACTCTGAAAAAAGCCGGCCTGAAACCAAAGGGAGATACCAGCTTCGTGCCGGAAGCACTGAAAAACGAAGGCCAAATAGAGCTTGAAAAAAAATATGATACCTGGGACAGCTCGCTTCAGGGGGTCCTGATAGACGAAGTTATCATGGGCAACGTTATCCAGGCAGGGCAGGGGCAGAACCCCGCCCGCCAGGCAGCTATTTATGCCGGCATCCCCAAGGAAGTAAATGCCTATACGGTCAACAAAATATGTGCCTCCGGCATGAAAGCGGTGGCTTTGGCCGCGCAGTCGATCAAAGCCGGTGAGGCTGAAGTCGTTATCGCGGGGGGCATAGAAAACATGAGCGCTGCCCCGTATTATCTCCCCAAAGCACGCTGGGGGGCCCGGATGTTCAACACCGAGATGGTTGACGGCATGGTACAGGACGGACTCTGGGAAATATTTTACAATTATCACATGGGTATGACCTCGGAGAATATAGCGGTTAAATACGGCATTACGCGCGAGGAGCAGGACGCCTTTGCTCTAGAGAGCAATAACCGTGCCCTGGCGGCCACCAAGAACGGTATTTTCAAGGATGAAATCGTGCCCGTTGAAGTCAGGGTAAAACGGGAGACGAAGATGTTCGAAGTTGATGAACACCCGCGGGAGACGTCAATGGAGCTGCTGGGCAAGTTGCCCACCGTGTTTAAAGCGGATGGTGCCGTAACCGCGGGCAATGCCTCGGCGATTACCGATGCCGGCGCCGCTCTGGTAGTAATGTCCGGCCAGAAAGCGAAAGACCTGGGAATTAAGCCAATCGCTTCCATCCGGGCCTATGCCGCTGGAGCAGTCGACCCGGCTTATATGGGATTGGGCGTTGTACCGGCAACTAAGAAAGTGCTTAAAATGGCCGGTCTAACCCTGAAAGATATTGACTACATCGAACTGAATGAAGCCTTTGCTTCCCAATCGATCGGCTGCATCCGCGAACTGGACATCGACATGAGCAAGACAAACCTGCACGGCGGTGGTATATCACTGGGGCATCCCATAGGTTGCACCGGCGCCAGAATTATCGTCACCTTGATGAACGAAATGAAGCGACGTGACCTGCAGTTAGGCCTGGCGACCCTCTGCATCGGCGGCGGGCAGGGCATGGCAATGATTATCGAGAGAAAATAAAACCACACCTCAATCTTTAGAATAAAAACACAAACAGGGTGTATCGAATATCGATATACCCTGTTTTTACACACAATATCATTCAAGTATTATACGAATCGGGGATAATATATCCTTTTTAATATTTTTTATGCTAAAATTAGGAAACACAGTATTTTCAAGAGGTCGAGTATATGGCCAAAATCACAGGATGGGGCAAAGGAATCAACAAGAAGAAAGAGATTCCGGAAGAACCTTCCGTTGAGGAACCACTAAATATAGAAACGATTACCTGGGGCGACTTAACCTGGGTAAATATAGAAATAGCGACGGAGCGGGAAACCGACTGGCTAGCCGATACTTACCATTTCCATCCGCTGGCTCTGGACGACTGTATCAGTCGCAAACAGATTCCCAAAGTAGACGTATTTCCAGGTTATCTTTTCTTCGTTTTCCATTACCCGGTATATGATAAGACTACGCGTATCAGCAGCAAGCGGCAGTGGTCAGCATTCATCGGTGAAAACTACCTGATTACAGTCCACACAGGAGAGTTAAAAACCATCGTCGCTCTTTTCCGGGACTGCATGGCTAATGAAGAAGCCCGCAAAGAATATATGAGCTCCGGTTCCGGCTTTTTGCTTTACCGCATCCTCGACCGGGCGATAGACTCTTATTTCCCCGTTCTCAATAAAATACTTAGCCTGATGGAGGATGCTGAAGACGCTGTCTTCGACGAGGATATTGAAGCAGCAAAAGAGTTAAGCATACTACGACGGGATATTATTACCCAGCGTTCCGTAATGTTCCCCACGCGCGAAATTTTTAAAGAAATGGAAAACAAACTCAAGCGCTTCAGCAAGACGGACGTTACCGCCTACTACAGCGACCTCATGGACCACACCAATAAAATCTGCTCTACCCTGGACGAATGCAAAGAAATAATCGAGGTGTATAAGGACACAGACTATACACTGGCAACCAACCGCCTTAACCGGGTAACACGCATTCTCACTATATTTTCCGCTATCATAGTACCTTTCCTGATGGTATCAAGTCTGTACGGGATGAATGTTGTTTTACCGGGCGGTCTGGAAGAGGGGAGTTTTCAGACATTCCTGATACTGCTGCTGGTGATGCTTGTTATCGCCGGCAGTATGCTTTTCTACTTCCGCCGCCGACACTGGATTTAAAATGAAGATTTCCTACCGTCTGGTGATAATAATTTCTATTTTTATCACCTGCCTCATAACTGCGAATATTATAGCCGTAAAAGTAATAAGCCTGGGGCCATTCACGCTACCGGCAGCGATTTTTGTTTTTCCCATCAGCTACATTTTCGGCGATATTCTAACGGAGGTTTACGGGTATCGCGTCGCCAGAAGGGTCATCTGGCTTGGTTTTCTGTGCAACCTGTTATTCGTTTACTTTGCCTGGATAGGGCAGGTATTACCTTCGGCGTCATTCTGGGGAGGCCAAGGGGCTTACGAAAATATACTAGGCTATACGCCGCGCCTGCTGGCTGCTTCTCTGGGCGGCTATCTGGTCGGAGAATTCGTCAACTCTTTTATCCTGGCGAAAATGAAAGTCCTGACCGCAGGCCGCTGGCTGTGGAGTCGAACAATCGGTTCGACCATCCTCGGGCAAGGATTTGATACAGCTATTTTCATTACCATTGCTTATATCGGCACATCCTCTTCCGTACCGACGATGATTTTACATCACTGGTTTTTCAAGGTCGCTATCGAGGCCATATTCACACCTGTGACCTACTTAATCGTCGGCTGGCTGAAACGTAAAGAGGGCATCGATACCTATGACTACCGTACAAAATATAATCCCTTTACACTATATGAAAAGGAGCAGTCCTAATGAAAATCCGCATTCTAGGCGGGCATAACATCGAAACAAAGAATACCAGTTGCAACACCATATTAATCGACGATGTCCTGGCAGTGGATGCCGGGGCCCTTACCGCCAAGCTGTCTTTTAAAGAACAACTGAACCTGAAGGCCATCCTACTTTCTCACCAGCACTACGACCACATCAAGGATATACCGCTACTGGGAATGAATTTCTACATGCAGGAACAAACACTAGAGATATATACTTTTCGCCACGTTTACGACACCCTGGAAGCACAACTATTTAACAATATTCTATATCCAGATTTTACCAAGCAGCCGCCCCGAAAACCGTCACTACACGTTAACATAATCGAAATCGGCAAGGCCAACAAGATTGATAAATACAACGTACTTCCCGTCAAGGTCAATCACTCCGTACCTACGGCAGGCTACCAGATCACATCACAGGATGGCAAAAAGCTTTTCATCACGTCGGACACAGGACCAGGACTTGAAGGGTGCTGGGAGAAAATATCGCCTAACTTGCTGCTTATCGAAACTACATGTCCGAATAAAGACGAAGACTTCGCCCTGCAGGCGGGGCACCTTACCCCTGCCCTGCTGCAAAAAGAGCTGGAATCTTTCCTGAAGATTAAGGCTTATCTGCCCCAGATAATCCTCGTGCATGTCAATCCGCTATTTGAAAAAGACATAAAAGACGAAGTCAGCTTAGTAGAAAGAGCCCTAGGTACTAAAATAAGAATCGGGACCGAGGGGATGCAGCTAAACATATAGTCGGGGGGAAACCGATTAGCGAATTACGTTTTATCATCGACCACAATGTAGGCAAGCTGGCCAAGTGGCTGCGGATGATGGGGTACGACAGCCTGTTTTTCACCGGCGAAGACGATTCCCAAATGGTCAGGCAAGCCCTGGCCGAAAACAGGATATTACTGACCCGCGATACAGGAATCATGAAGAGGAGGGTAGTTGCCAGCGGCCGACTCAAGGCAATCCTGATGGAGAGTGAGGAGCCGGAACAGCAGATGCGGCAGCTTGCGGCGGCCATCGACTTAAACAGCGAAGCCCACCCTTTTACCATCTGTCTGGAATGCAACCGGGAGCTTAAAAACAGGAAGCCGGGGGAAGTCAAGGACAGGGTGCCACCTTACGTTTATAAAACACAGACCCAGTACATGGAGTGCCCGGAATGCCGCCGGATTTACTGGCGGGGAACGCACTGGAAGGCGATGCTTAGCAAACTACAACGTATAGTCGGGATTGGAGAAAGCGGGAAGGTCTAGAAGGGAGCATTATGAACGTATATGAAGCGATAAAGAAACGACGCTCCATAAGGCGGTTCAAGGAGAAAGCGGTGCCTGATGAAGCGCTGGAGAAATGCATCGACGCGGCCAGGCTGGCACCGAGCGGACGCAACCAGCAGGTCTGCGAGTACATCGTAATCAATGACGCGAAAGTGCTGCCAGGAGTATTCGAGAATATAGGCGGGTCGGCGAAGATGCCGCCGGACAAGGGCGGGCCGCGACCGGAGCAGGCGCCAAAGGCATACACCATAGTGCTGATTAATAAGAAGCTAGAGGGGGACGCCAACCGGCGCAGGATAACGCTTTACGACGTGGGCATGGCGGCGGAGAACATCATACTGACGGCGCTCGAGCAGGGCCTGGGGTGTTGCCCGATACTGATGTTCAACGAGGGCGACCTGAAGCTGATACTGGAGATACCGGACGATTACGACATCGCGCTGGTGATAGCGATGGGCTATCCGGACGAGAGCCCCATAGCTGATATATTTAAAGATTCAACGAATATCTACGTGGACGAAAAGAACGTGCGGCACGTACCGAAGCGGAAGCTGGCATACATCATCCACAGGAACGGGTTTTAAGCACCTTCATCCCCGTATCAAGTACGGGGCAGGCTCTTGTCTTCCCTCTCACGTCAAGGGAGAGGTTAAGCAGAAGGGACGGAATTTTATTCGTTTTATTCATTTTGGAGAAATTTTTTTTCTTGTTTTAGCTTTGAACCATAGCTGATTTGTTTTTCACATTTCAAGAGTTATGTTTAGTTGTTATGTAAATTTTGGTAAAGGCGAGTGGCTAGTTGTTAATTAACAGTTCACAGTTAACAGTTCACAGTACATAGTATAGAGTAGGCGGGAGAGAAAGTGAAGGGGATTTTGTCGCAATTTGGGGAAGTAAAAGCGCCCCCCTGCCCTGAGATGCTTCGTCCCGATTTCATCGGGACTCCAGCATGACAGGGGAAATAAAATCCCCCTTAATCCCTCCTCCGGCAAGCTTAAGACAAGTACTATAATAATATGGAGATTGCCATGTCGTCCCGATTTCATCGGGACTCCTTACAATGACAGCGTATCTCTTGACCGTAGTTGAGTATATTGTTACACTCAATGGAACGGCGAGGAAGCGAAGGAGGCAACAATAATATGAGTATTCCTTTCTTCACAAGCAGGGTGAAAAGAATTTTGGTAAATGTCCTCTGTATAGCCGGGCTGATATTCCTAATTGCCAGTTCCGGCAGCGGCTGCACCGTGGAGTCGACAACCACCACTATCACTACTACTACCACTGCAACTGCTACTATCACCAGCACACCTCCTCCCACAGAAAATATTACCTGCCCGGAACTGATATTCAATGACCCGGAGTTTGCTTTCGAGCTGCGGCGTACGCTATCGGGGGTGTACACCGGCGAAGCTGACCTGGGAGAGTGTCTATACACCGCATCGCGGATTACAGACGGTGATTTGGAAAGCTGGTACCGGGAATGGTACGCAACCGCCGAACACTTCAAGCAGGCCGGCGATGAGAGCCTGGCAAACGGTCATATCGTAAGCGCCCGCGAAGCATATTACCGGGCGTCAACCTACTACCGCACCGCCGAATTCTTCCTGCATGGCAATCCCGCCGACCCGCGGATTCTCGAAACCTGGGGTAAAAGCCGGGACACGTTTGTGGCAGCGGCAAGTCGCGACAGGGTCCCCTTCGAAGTAGTCGAGATACCGTATGAAAATACGACACTGCCAGGATATTTTTACAGCGTCGATGCATCGGTCCAACCACGTCCCCTGCTGATAGTCCAGACGGGGTTCGACGGCTGCCAGGAGGAGCTGCACCCCTATGCCATGGAAGGCATCAAGCGGGGATATAATGTGCTTACATTCGAAGGTCCCGGGCAGGGCGCGGTGATACGACTACAGCACCTGCCTTTCCGGCCAGACTGGGAGAACGTGGTAACACCTGTAGTCGATTATGCGATAAATAGACCGGACGTGGACGAAGACCGCATTGCGTTATGGGGTATCAGCCTCGGCGGCTATCTGGCACCACGGGCGGCCGCTTACGAACACCGGATAGCCGCAATAATCGCAGACGCAGGTGTATATGATGTAGGCCTCAACCTTTGGCACGGCGCTCAAGAGGTGGGCGGGGAGCTGGCAAAAATGTCACGCCAGGAATTCAAAGAATATCTGCTGACCAATCCGCCAGAGTTCAACGATGCAATGGAATCCGTTATGCAGCACAGCACAAGCGAACGGTGGTTCAACGAGCAGGGCATGTATGTCTTCAATACAACATCAATCGCCCTGTTCTGGGCGAAGTACATGGACTTCACGCTCGAAGGTTCAGTTGAAATGATAAGCTGTCCGGTGCTGGTAGCCTACGCCACAAACGACCACTTCGACCCCAAAGGCGAACAGGCAAAGCTGCTCTACGACCATATCAAATCAGAAAAGGAACTCATGGAGTTCACCGAAGAATACGAGACAGATTACCATTGCCAGATGGGGGCTTTCGCGCAGGCGTTTGCTAAAAAGTTCGACTGGCTGGACGAGACATTAAGCATAAGCTGCTGACCTCATTAATCCTTCATGAGCAGTTTGCTCAAAAAGACTCTCTAAATAACTCAAGAGCCTCACTGATTTTCGACTATAGTGCTGTTATTCTCACGATAACGGCAGGTCTCTTGACCGTAGTCGTGAATATTGCTACACTCAATGCATCGGAGCAGTTACAAAAAAGATGAAAATAGTCACCGCAGAGCAGATGAGGAAGATAGACCAGGCGTGCATAAAGACGGGCACGCCAGCCAGCACACTGATGGAGAACGCCGGCAAGTCCGTAGCCGAGGCGACGAGAGACTATCTGGGCGAGATTAAAAAGCAAAACATAGTATGCCTGATAGGCGGGGGGAACAACGGGGGCGACGGGCTGGTAGCGGCGCGGTATCTCAAGGGGTGGGGGGCCAAGGTAAGCATGTACCTGTGCAGCGAGAGGGCAGCCGGTGACACCAACCTGAAATTGGTCAAAGAAAAAGAAATCACGTGCATAGAGGCTAAGTCGGACAAAAGCCTGAAAAAACTCGATAGCCTGATAGACAAGGCGACTTGCGTGATAGACGCGCTGCTCGGAACGGGCAAGATACGCCCGCTGGAGGGGGTATTTAAAAAGTCGCTGGAAAAAATAAATAAAGCCAAAGAGAAGAGGGGCTTAGGCGTTATCGCGGTGGATTTGCCGTCCGGCATGGACGCGGACACAGGAGCCATAGACCCCACCTGCCCTACCGCCGACCTGACGGTGACGCTGGCCTTCCCCAAGGCGGGGCTGTATAAATTCCCCGGGGCGGAGAGGACGGGCAGGGTGATAATTGCAGATATAGGCATACCGGAAAAGCTAGCGGATAAAATTAAAATAGAACTGCTGACGCAAGAATGGGCGGCAGCCACCCTACCGAAGCGCCCGCTTAACTCGAACAAAGGCACGTTCGGGCGGGTGCTGATAAATGCGGGGTCAATTAACTACGTCGGGGCGGCCTGCCTGGCCTGCGGCGGGGCTTTACGGGTCGGGGCGGGGCTGGTAACGCTGGCAATACCCCGCAGTTTGCAGTCGGTTATCGCCTGCAGGGTTGCCGAAGGTACATATCTACCGCTGCCGGAATCCAGACCGGGGACGATATCGGTGGAAGCGGCGGACATCGTGCATAAACAATGTCCTCAATATAATGTATTATTGACCGGCTGCGGTCTGGGGCAGAACCCGGCGACGGTAGAATTCTTGAGCAGCCTGTTTTTAAAGAAGGGACTTCCTCCGCTGGTGATCGACGCCGACGGACTGAACATACTGGCGAGGATACCGAACTGGAGGCAACAGGTGCCGGATAACACGATACTGACGCCGCACCCCGGCGAGATGGCAAGACTCACCGGAATGACCATCGATGAGATACAGAAGGACCGCACAGGCACGGCATTAAAATTCGCCGAAAAGTGGCAGAAAACGGTCGTTTTGAAGGGGGCTTTCACCGTGATTGCCAGCACGGACGGGAAATGCAGGGTAAGTCCCTTCGCCAACCCGGGACTAGCCTCGGGGGGGACGGGCGACGTGCTGGCGGGAGTTATCGCGGGGCTGGCGGGGCAGGGGCTGAAACCTTACGACGCGGCGTCGCTGGGGGTCTATCTGCACGGGGCGGCGGGAGAGAAAGTAAAAGACGAAATAGGCGATGCCGGCATGATTGCGTCCGACCTGCTGCCGGCGCTGCCGCGGATAATCAAGCAACTGAAAAAACGGGGCTGAAGAGGAGGAAGATATGCTGCTGGTTTTCGATATCGCTAATACGAATATCAAGATAGGCCTGTTCGATGGGAAAAAGCTGAAGGCGACCTGGCGGATTGCCACCGGCGTGCAGAGGATGGCCGACGAATACGCCGTAATACTGCTTAACTTTTTACACAACGAAGGCATAGACCCTAAAGAGATTAACGAAGGGGCAATGAGCTGTGTAGTGCCGCCGCTGGTGACGACTTTCAACGAGCTCTTCGAGAAATATTTTAAAATCAAGCCGCTGGTGGTGGGACCGGGGGTCAAGACGGGGGTGCGCATACGCTACCCCAATCCGAGGGAGGTAGGCGCCGACCTGATTGCCAACGCGGCAGCGGCGCTGGCGCTCTACAAACCGCCGATAATCGTGGTGGCGCTGGGAACGGCGACCGCCTTCGCGACCGTTTCCAAAGACGGATACCTGGGGGGGGTAATCGCACCGGGGCTGGGCATATCGGCGGAGGCGCTTTATACACGCACGGCGGCCCTGCCGAGGGTGGAACTAGCCAGACCGAAAAAGACAATAGGCAACAACACCCAGGAAGCCATGCAGTCGGGCTTAATTTTCGGGTGGGCGGGGCTTATCGAGGGGATAGTGGAGCGGATACAGGCGGAGCTTGGGGAGAAGGCAACGGTGGTGGCGACGGGGGGCTGGGCGAGCATCATCGCAAAAGAAACGAAAGCCATCAACGAAGTAAATCCTGACTTAACGCTTTTAGGGATAAAAACAATTCATGATATGAACAGGGAGTAAAAGGGGTAAAATTCCAACAACCAGGATACAAGATACAAACAAGTTTCAAATATCAAAAATCAAAGACACAGATTAAAAATAAAAAACGGGTAAAAGGGAACAGGGGGTGAGGAGGGGAAAGGGAGCCCACTCACCTTAATCCTCTCCCACGGAGGGGAGAGGACATAGAGGTTTTACGAGTACTATGGGCGGTTGAGGAGGATATTATGCTGAAAAATAAGACAATAGTGCTGGGGATAACAGGGGGCATCGCGGCTTACAAGGCGGTGGACCTTGCCAGCAAGCTGACGCAGGCGGGAGCCAGGGTGGAGGTGGTGATGACCGAGGCGGCGACCAAGTTCGTGACGCCGCTGACACTGCGCAATATCACGCACCGTCAGGTGGTGACCGACATGTACGAGACGGCCTCCGAGTGGAGCGAGGAGCATATCGCGCTTGCCGAAGCCGCCGCGGCGGTAGTAATCGCTCCAGCGACAGCCAACACCATCGCCAGGCTGGCCACGGGAATCGCGGACAACATGCTGGGGACGGTGGTGCTGGCGACGAAGGCGCCGGTGATTATCGCGCCGGCGATGAACGACGCGATGTACACTAATTCCGTGACGCAAAAGAACATCACCGCACTCAAGGCGCGGGGGTTTACATTTATCGAGCCGGAGTACGGCCGACTGGCCTCGGGGAAAACGGGGAAGGGCCGACTGCCGGATACAGCGACGATTATCAAGGCAATAGAAAAGGCGCTGGGGCAAAAGCAGGACTTAAAGAATAAGCGCATCGTGGTGACGGCGGGGGGCACGCGAGAGCCAATCGACCCAGTGAGACATATAGGCAACCGGTCGTCGGGAAAGATGGGCTACGCCCTGTCGGAAGCGGCGCGGGACCGGGGGGCCAAGGTAACGCTGGTGGCGGCAAACGTGACGCTGGAAGAGCCCTCGGGCGTGGACGTTATAAAAGTCAAGACGGCGTCGGAGATGAAGAGGGCGGTAAGCGGGGCGGTCAAGAAAGCGGACGCGCTGATAATGGCGGCGGCGCCGGCGGACTATCAGCCGGAAATAATCGCTGAAGCCAAGATTAAAAAAGAGGCGGCGCAGACACTGACGTTAAAGCTGGTCAAGACGCCGGATATTTTGAGAGAGGTACAGGGGGACTTTTTGCGGGTGGGATTCGCGGCGGAGAGCGAGAATATCATCGCCAACGCGAAGAAAAAGCTGATAGAGAAGCGGCTCGACCTGATTGTAGCAAATGATATTACGAAGACGGACAGCGGGTTCGACGCGGACACGAACAGAATCATTATTATAGATAAAAAGGGCAAGGCGGAGAAGCTGCCCTTGATGAGCAAGCGGGAGGCGGCGGAGAGGATACTGGACAGGGTGAGGGGGCTGGCGGGACAAGGGGGCAGGTAAAATCAAAAATCAAATCTCAAAAATCAAAGACACAGATAAAAAATAAAAAATTAGTGAGAGGGATTTTTAATATCAGGTCAATAGGCAAAAAAGAAAATCCAACCTTATTTACCTGAATATGAAAGCGCCGTCATCGAGTTGTGGTGTAAGGATTAATATACGTAAAGATTTCCCCCTCACCTTAATCCTCTCCCACAAGGGGAGAGGACAATTATAAAGGGGCTGGATTCCCGAGCAGGTCGGGAATGACGTTTGAATCTAGGAGGCTGATAGAGGATTGAGAGACTAAAAACTCCCTTAATCCCTCTTTAAAAGAGTGAGGCGGGGGAAGGGGAATTACCACCACCCCAAACCGAGATCCTTCGCTACACTCAGGATGACAAACAAAACAGGAATGATCCTCCTGCGCTAAAGCTCCGGAGGGCAAGCAAGCTCACCATGAGCGGCAGATAAATAACTAGAAAGAGATACTCATGACAACTAAACCCGAAAAACAAGCGGAGATGCCCAAGGCTTACGAGCCGGGGAGGGCGGAGGAGAAGTGGTACAGGTTCTGGATGGAGAAGGGCTATTTCACGCCGAAGATAGATAAGCAGAAAAAACCTTTCGTGATTATAATGCCGCCGCCGAATGTCACCGGCGAGCTACATTCCGGCCACGCGCTGGAGATGTCTTTACAGGACGCCATGATACGCTGGCACCGCATGAAAGGAGAGCCGACGCTCTGGCTGCCGGGGCTCGACCACGCGGCGATTGCCGCCCAGGTGGTGGTGGAGAGACAGCTGGCTAAAGAAGGAGTAGACCGGCACAAGCTGGGCCGGGAAAAGTTCCTGGAAAGAATGTATAAGTGGGTCGCGGCATGCCGCAATACAATCACAAACCAATTCACGAAACTGGGCGTATCCTGCGACTGGACGCGCCTGCGCTTTACGATGGACGAAATTTCCACAAGGGCGGTGCGCACCACCTTTAAAAACCTTTACGACAAGGGGCTGATATACCGCGGCGAGCGCATCATCAACTGGTGCCCGCGCTGCGGCACGGCGCTATCCGACCTCGAGGTAGAGCACATCGACCTGAACGGTCACCTGTGGTACGTGAGATACCCGATTGCGGGGGAGAAGGACAAATATATCACGGTAGCCACCACGCGCCCGGAGACGATACTGGGCGATACGGCGGTAGCCGTGAATCCTAAAGACAAACGGTTCAAGGGCATGGCGGGCAAGAAGGTCATCCTGCCGGCCGTCAACCGCGAAATAACAATAGTCGCCGATGAAATCGTGAGTATGGAATTCGGCACCGGCGCCGTTAAGGTAACCCCCGCCCACGACCCGGTGGACTTCGAGATTGCGCAGAGGCAAAACCTGCCGCTGATAAATATCCTCAACAGCGATGTGACGATGAACGAAAACGCCGGTCCTTATAAAGGCATGGACAGGTACGAGTGCCGCAAGGCCATCATCGCCGACCTGGAGAAAAACGGACAACTGGTGAAAACCGAGGAGTACTCACATGCGGTGGGGCACTGCGACCGGTGCGGAACGGTGGTCGAGCCGATTGCCAGCCAGCAATGGTTCGTGAAGGTGGGGCCGCTGGCCAAGCCGGCCATCGAGGTGGTCAATAACGGACAGATTACGATACTGCCGGAGCGTTTCACCAAGGTATATCTGAACTGGATGGAGAACATCCGCGACTGGTGCATCAGCCGGCAGCTCTGGTGGGGACACCAGATACCCATCTGGTACTGCAAAGACTGCAACGAAATGACGGTAGCCGTAGAGACACCGACCGCCTGCGCCAAATGCGGGTCGAAGAGAATCGAGCAGGACCCGGACACGCTGGACACATGGTTCAGCTCCGGTTTATGGCCGCACTCGACGCTGGGCTGGCCGGACGACACCGAAGACCTGCGCTACTTTTACCCGACAACGGTAATGAACCCCGGCTATGAAATCCTGTTTTTCTGGGTGGCACGGATGATAATGCTGGGCATAGAGAACACGGGGGAAATCCCCTTCCACACCGTCTTTCTCCACGGCCTGATACGTGACGACCGAGGCGTCAAGATGAGCAAGACCAAGGGCAACGTCATCGACCCGCTGGAAATCGTGAACAAATACGGCGCCGACGCCACACGAATGGCACTTACGACCGGCACGTCGCCCGGCAACGACTCGCGGCTATCCGTTGAGAAAATGGAGGCCGGCCGCAACTTCGCCAACAAACTCTGGAATGCGGCGCGGTTCGTCATCAGGAGTCTGGACGCAGGCAGCGACGCCACCACCGAGGTTAAAGCAGACGGACTAAAGACCGAAGATAAATGGATACTATCGCGCCTGAACAGGACGACGGGCGAGGTAACCAGGCTGATGGACGAGTTCCAGTTCGGGGAGGCGCAGAGGCAGATACACGATTTTATCTGGGGAGAATACTGCGACTGGTATATCGAGATGGCGAAGATAAGGCTGCAGGCAAACGACACCTCGCCGCTGCCGGTGCTGGTGCACGTACTGGAAAAGTCGCTAAGGCTGCTGCACCCCTACATGCCATTCATCACCGAGGAACTATGGCAGCACTTGAGAAAATATATAAAAGAACCCAAGACAGAATCTATAATGGTTGCCGAATACCCGAAAGCCGATGAAAAACGGCTCGACGGGGAGGCAGAAAAAGAAATAGAGTCCGTGGCCGAGATAATACGGTCGATACGCAACACACGGGCGCAGTATAAAGTGGACATGACCCGCTGGATAGAGTCGAAAATATACAGTAACCAAGCGGCGATTTCCACTTACGCCGAAGCGATAATAGCGCTGGGGAGGACCAGGCCGGTAACCTTCCTCAAAGGGGAACCGGGGGAAAGGGCAGGGGACAATACGCTGGTTTTACCGCTGGCGCAGGCGACGGTGGTAATTCCGATGGCCAGCATGTTCGACGTGGAGGCGGAGAGAAAAAGGCTGGAGAAGGAGCTGGTAGATACACAGTCGGAAGTGAGCCGACTGGAAGCCCGGCTGAAGGACAAGGCGTTCCTGACCAAGGCACCTGCGGCGGTTGTTGAAAAGGAAAAAAATAAACTCTATACTTTGAATGAAAAGCTGGGAAAACTGAAACAACAGCAATCAAGGCTTTAGGAGGTGGATATGTTCTCGAAAATACTGGTCCCGCTGGACGGGTCGAAAGTAGGCGAGGCGGCCCTACCGGCGATCGAACAGATGATAAGCAAGCTGGCGGCCGGAACAAAAGTGGAAGTTGTACTCATCGGGGTGATAACGCTACTGCGGCACTGGGTGGTGGTGGGAGAGGCAAGCGCTCCGGTTTCCTATACGGAAGAAGAGCTCAATCTCATCAAAAAGAGAGTGGAGGACTACCTGGGCAAGACCGGGGATTCGCTGAAGAAGAAGGGCGTGACGGTCAGCACGATAGTAAGCACGGGCAACGCCGCCGACGAGATAATTAAAGCCGCCGGGCAAACGGGGGCGGACCTGATAGCGATGTCCACGCACGGGCGGTCGGGGTGGAAGCGGCTGGCTTTCGGGAGCATCACGGACAAGGTGATGCACCACTCCAGCATACCGGTGCTGATGGTGCGCGCGCCCGAGGGCACGGTGAACGAGTAAGGGAAAACTCCCTTAATCCCTCTTTAAGAAAGAGGGAGACTAGCAGGGGAGATACCCCACCCTGAGATTCTTCCCCCGATTTGCATCGGGGTCAGAATGACAGAGGGGTATCAAGGTCGGCGGCGAGGGCTTGATAAACGCCCTTTTGTCGCCACTGTTTTTTCAGATAGTCCAGAGCCTTTTTAGTGTCGCTGGCGATGCGGGCTTTCTCACATCTTTTAAGTCGGAACTTAAACAGCCAGTAGGTAAACTCCTTCATCTCGTCGATGGTGGTGGAGAGGCGGTGGGGATGCCGTTTTTCCTTGCGGAACTGCTGGAGAAGCTCGTCCCTTTCAACGCCATAGATGCGGTGATAGGCTTCATCAGAGGAATGAGCGCGTCTTAAGCCCTGCACCCAGCGTTCCTTATCAATGGCCTCCTGGACGGCCAGCAGCAGGGCTTCCTCCACGGTGACGCCGTAGAAATAGTTGAGGTACTGGGCATACTTTTTCTCGCCGATAAGCTCTTTGACCTCCGAGGCATCCAACTCAAGCGGGGGGACGCCGTGAAAGAGGAGGTCGTCCCTTTCTTTTTGCGGGAGGAAATCCGCGACCGTACCGCAGAGCCGCTCCGCCAGCAGAAGCCAGTCGAAAGCCTCGCCGTCGATGAGGTAAACACAGGAGCGGTCGTTATACTCCTCCGAGGCGCTGGACCAGAGCCCAATAGCCCCGAGGAGGGCGAGATACCAGTGCTTGCCGGAGGCGAGGGACTCCTTGAGATAGCGGATGGCCGCGGCGTCGCCGGGGGAGGCGGACCCGGCGGGGACGAGAGGATTATCAACGGCGTTCATAGTACAAACCAAAATCCCTCTCTAACTCTCTCCCGTATCAAGTACGGGGCAGGCTCTTTTTCAAAGGGAGAGGATGATAGTGCAAAACGCGCATCTATTTTTGCTCCGAGAACCCTGCCTTGAGTTTTTCATAGAAAGCGAGGCGGCCGGTATCGACGAGCTCGGTGAGTTTTTTGGCGATGGCTTCTCCAGCGCCGGGGATTTCTTTGAGGCGGTCTTCGGCAACGAGCTTAGACACAGGCTCCTTAAGCTCAAGGATAGAGCGGGCGACCTTTTCATAAGCGCGGATTTTGAATATATTATCTTTCTTGAGCCGGAGCCTGGCGGCGATATCAGAGAAGATGGCGGAGATTTCAGCGTTGGTCATGATTTAAAAAATCACTCAACTTCAATATATTCACTGGCAAAAATTACTGGCTGCATTTTTTTAGGAGCTACCATTACTGGCCACCAGAAAGGTGAATCCATCCAATCTTGTTCTTTTAACCCTTCTTGTCGTAATAAAATCAACGCAGGTTCATCGATAGCTATCTGATAAGCTACCCCAAGTTCATCTTGAGGTGTGTCTGGTGCATCAGAAAAAGTTATTCCGTCCTTTCTAAATCGGGAAATTTTTCTTCCAGTTCGTACTATACACCATACCTTACCTTTAGTTTTGGGATTATTACTATTCTTTGATAAAAATTCAAGACTTGCCTTAAATGATTCAACATCCCACTCCCAATTAGGCTCATATACAAACATACTATCTATCATATCAATAATTAAATGCGCAGTATCAAGATCTATAATAAATGGTTTATTTTTATCACGAGCAGGTATTTTACTTAGGATAAAATCATCGAGTTTATCTAAGGTGCTCCTGATTTTTGATTTATAGTCTGTTTGAAAACCAATAGGTAACATCCTTTTATTTGGTGTTATGGTTACAGTCGATGAAATTAATATCTTATGTGGACTGCATGGAATTAATTTATTAGATGTGTCTTTGTGAATGAATACCACTCCTTTTTGCGCTCCTTTTTCAAAACCTTCTCTTAAAGCATTATCAAATTCATTTATTCTTCCCATTATTGAATATATTGCTAAGGCTGTATAAAATCGAGTCACTGTAAGATCTTCTTTAGTGCGATATCCAAACATTCTTGAATGCTGTAATACAGTATCTTGTTGAAATCTACCAGGCCTTCTACCATAATAAAAACCTATTAAATTTCGTATTGTTACTCCTCTGTCAAGTATTTGCCCACCGATAAAAATATTGAGCGGAGCTGTCCTCTCTAGTTCTCCATTATCATCAAGTAATTGCTCCACTTCGGTTTCAGAATTAACTTTTCTTATCATTACACAATCATCTTTTAGTGCAGTTACAACTTCTTCAAACACTTCCTTAAAAGGTGGCATTTTATCAACAATCCTAATAGATGCAGATAGATCCTCATATGATTTGCGTACAAGTTCAGCTAAAAGAGGCTTATTATTATGTGCACTATATATAAAAAGGTCCTTTAATTTATCAACTATCTGTATTTGCCATTCATGAGATTGCTTACCACGTTCAGTATGTACAACAAAACAATATTTTTGAATCCTTTCTTTAGCCTTCCTTTGTTGTAACCATCTAATACAAGCTCCTACGATAAAATTCATGATTCCAATTCTTATTATTTCAATTTTATTATGAGATAGAGCTTCTTCTAATTTAAAGATTCTTCTATCTTCTTTTTTCAAAGCTATTAGCTCTTCTTCAAAAATCTCTTCATAAACATAGTATGCTATTGTATTTTCTTCTTTACTCTTTTTAAAATAGAAATCTCCTCCGATATATCCTTCATAAATAGGAAGTAAAACTGTAAAAGCTGGCCGAATAGGTTCAAAAATAAATTGTTGTGTTTTAACACTAATATTAGATTCATCCGGTTGCAAATACAGAGAATAAGGTGTGGCAGTTACCTGCAAGAAGTCAGATTTTTCTACTTTTTTTCTTAATTCATCTATCTGAGAAGCTATTCTATTTAACTCAATTATTCCCTCTTTCCTATTTCTCGTAAATCCAATACTAGCAAAATCAGCTTCATCATCAATTATAAGTACTTTCCTATTACTTAAATCTGAATAGGTACTAACAATTGCTCTTATAGTTCGTTCTAAATTATTCGTCTCCTTTTTAACAATCATCACTATTTTTCTTTTTAAAACCCATCCAGACAGGCCTTCAGGAATATGTAGAATATCATAAAGTCTTATCATATCGTCATCAATAAATTCACGATAATCCTCTTTTAATCTTGCATATGTTTGTCGAGCAAGTGCTTTTGTACCCTTAGTTAATATAATTGCCATATCATATTCATTATCAAAAGCAAGTGCTATTATGCCTATAAAAGCCCTTGTTTTTCCTCCCTGTATATTACCTAGAAGCATCCCAGGTTTGTGCATATCAGTTTCACTATCCAGGAGTTTTTGTATGGTTTCCTCCATACATAATTTAAGGGCATCAGAATCTTGTCTTTTTGAAGTCAGAGTATTGTAGAAATCTCCCTTGATTAAGGTTATTCCTTTCATAATCACCTCCCTATCTTCCGCAGCAGTGCTTGTATTTTTTACCGGAGCCGCAGGGGCAGGGGTCGTTGCGGCCGATTTTCTTACCATGTGCTTTTGCACGGGTGCGGGGCTTGGTATCACCTTTCGAACCCAGATTAGCCTCTGCCATGGGGGACTGGGGGGCTTTTTCAGCGCGCTGGGCGAGGCCGACGTGGAAGATGACGCTGGCGACCTCGTGCTGGATGCTCTCTTTTAGCTCTCCAAACTTCTGGTGGCCGGACATTTTATAGGCGTCGGCGGACTTCACCTGACGGAGGGTCTGCCAGCCCGCCTGGAGTCGCTCCTGCTCCATGGCGGTAAGGTGCTCCACCCACAACCTATCGATGACCTGGAGCATGACGAGACGCTCCAGAAGTCGGGCTTTTTCCGGGCCGAGGTCTTTTTCCCGCAGCTCGTAGAGAGAGACGGAAAGCTCGACGAGCTCTTTTTCTATGTCTTTCTCACTCTTGCCCTCAAAAGCCCTGGCGTTGACATCGCGGGGGAGGGGCATAATGCGGCTGACGTCCTTAAGCATGGCGGTGATATCGGCGCCCTCGCCGAACCGTCCGTTGAGATGGGTGGCGATTACGGCGTCGATTTCATTCTGCACGTACTCCAGGATATTTGCCTTGAGGTCGGCGCCGGAGAGGATTTTACGCCGTTCCTCATAGATAAGCTCGCGGTGTTTATTGACAACATCGTCGTACTCCACCAGGTTTTTACGAATATCGAAGTGATAGCCCTCGACGCGCTTCTGGACATCGGTAATCATGCCGGTAAGCATCTTGTGCTGGATGGGAGTATCCTCTTCCATGCCGAGAAAGCCCATGACACCTTTAAGACGGTCGCCGCCGAAACGCCGCATGATGTCGTCTTCAAGCGAGATATAAAAGCGCGAATAACCGGGGTCGCCCTGGCGTCCCGCACGACCACGCAGCTGGTTATCGATACGGCGGGCCTCATGGCGCTCCGTGCCGACAATGTGGAGTCCGCCAAGCTCGATGATTTTATCGTGCTGCTTCTGCCAGTCGACGAGGTCTTTTTCATACTGCTTGAGGGCGGCGGGGTCGTTAGAATCAGGCTTCTCCGGTTTACGGCCGCCCAGCACGATATCCACGCCGCGGCCGGCCATGTTGGTAGCGACGGTCACCATGCCCGGACGACCGGCGTTGGCGATAATCTCACCCTCGCGGGTATGCTCTTTAGCGTTAAGGACCTGGCAGGTAATGCCCTGCCGCTTGAGCAAGCCGCTCAACAGTTCCGACTTTTCAATAGAGACAGTACCGACAAGCACTGGGGTGCCTCTATCATGGAGCTCCTTGATATCCTGCACCACGGCCTTAAATTTGCCGTCCTCTGTCTTATAAATAAAGTCGGGGTTGTCCTCACGCACCATGGGTTTATGGGTAGGGATTTCCGTGACTTCCAGCTTATAGATTTTGTAAAATTCTTCCGCCTCGGTGGCAGCGGTGCCGGTCATGCCGGCCAGTTTTTCATACATGCGGAAGTAGTTCTGGATGGTGATGGTGGCGTAGGTCATGGACTCGCGCTGGACCTTTACGTGCTCCTTGGCCTCGATGGCCTGGTGGAGGCCCTCCGAGTAGCGCCGGCCGTACATCTTACGCCCGGTAAACTCATCGACGATAACGATTTCGCCATTATTCTCGACGACATACTGGCGGTCGCGGTGGTACAGGGCTTGGGCGGTCAGCGATTGACGGAAGACAGACTGGATAAGATTTATCTTCCTAGCTTCTTCAATACTCAATTGGGGATTTTCGGCGGTGGCCTCACCGCCGAAAAGGTCCTCGACTTTCATGCGGAAAGCACGGGCCAGCTTTTCCTGGCCGCGCGCCGTAGGCTCAACGTAATGGTCTTTTTCATAGGCTATATAGTCGACCGTGTTTTTCAGGTTCTCCAGCTCTTCTTTTTCCTCGTAATTGTGCGATTTGGGCTCAAAAGGCAATACCTTACCGGACATACGGGCGACGACATCGTTAACAGCCTTATAGAGCTGGCCGGTATCCTGGGCGGGACCGCTGATGATAAGCGGCGTGCGAGCCTCGTCAATTAAGAGGTTATCCACCTCGTCGACGATGGCGTAGTACAAAGGGCGCTGGACGCACCGCGAGAGGTCGACGACCATATTGTCCCTCAAGAAATCGAAGCCAAACTCCGAGGAGGTGCCATAAGTAATATCGGCCTGATAAGCCTCCGCGCGGGAAATGGTACGGAAGTGGCGCCAGATATCATTCTCCTTGCCGGAGTCATAAGAGGGGTCGTAGAGGCGGGCGGGGGTATGGTCAGGGTCATCCTTCTGCATGGGATAGATGCTGGCGACGGAAACACCCAGGGCTTGATAGATAGGCCCCATCCAGTAGGGGTCGCGCCGCGCCAAGTAATCGTTAACGGTGACGAGATGGGCACCGTAGCCAGCCAGGGAATTAAGGTAAAGGGGCAGGGTGGCTACCAGAGTCTTGCCTTCGCCGGTCTTCATCTCGGCGATTTTGCCCTGGTGCAGGGTAACGCCGCCCAGAAGCTGGACATCATAGTGGCGCTGGCCGATGGTGCGACGGGCGGCCTCGCGGACGGCGGCGAAAGCCTCGGGGAGGAGGTCGTCCAGCGATTCGCCTTCCTCATACCGCTTTTTAAACTCGGCGGTCTTTGCCTTAAGAGCTTCGTCGGTAAGCGCCTGTAACTCCGGCTCCAGCGCATTTATCTCGTCGACATAGGGGCGGAGCCGCTTAAGCTCCTTCTCATTAGAATCGAACAGGTGGCCGAATAACTTAACCATTTTTTATACACTTCATTTTTTCGATATGTATTAAACTATAATTTTCCTATTCCCTTATACCTCTCCCCCTGTGTCCTCCTCTCCTTTGAAGGAGAGGAGGAGGATTGCGAAGAGGGGCTGCGCCCCTCTTAGACGCCCCGTTTTTATTTTCATTCTTTGTTTATCAACTCTTTAGCTTTATCTGCGAGGGATTCAAGAACCATTATCTTGACCTCGCCCATGCCGTCGACAGTAAACAGATGCACCGAGGGAGCGGCGTTGGACTTTAAAAAGCAGGGGATATCATAGCTTTCCAGGAGGCTTTTAATGACCTGCGCCTCCATATCATTGCGGGCGTCATAGACTTCTACCATTTTCTCGTTACTTTTCAAACATGGCTCCTATGGACTGGCCGGTGTGTATACGCTTGATAGCCTCACCGAGGAGGGGGGCGATGGACAAGACGGTTACTTTATCCGAGATTTTCCCGTCCTTGATGGGGACGGTGTTGGTGACGACGACCTTTTTTACCTGGCTGGCCGCAATTCTGTCCACGGCGGGGCCGGAGAAAATGGGGTGCGTGCAGCAGGCATAGACCTCGCGGGCGCCCCGCTCTACCAGCGTGGCAATCACCCCGACGAGCGAGCCGGCGGTATCAATTTCATCGTCCACGATAAGGGCGGTCTTGCCTTTTACGTCACCGATGACATTCAATGTTTCTGTTTTATCAACGTTACCGATGCGCCTTTTTTCCATGATAGCCAGGGGGGCATTGAGCCTGGAGGCGACATCGCGGGCGCGTTTGGTGGCGCCGATATCCGCGGCCACCACCACCAGATCTTTAAACCCGTTTTTCTTAAAATAGTCGCTCAAGAGATAGACAGCGGTCAACTCATCCACGGGTATGTTGAAAAACCCCTGTATCTGGGCGGCATGCAGGTCGACGGTGAGGACGCGGCTGGCGCCGGCCACAGTAAGCAGGTCGGCGAACAGTCGGGCGGTAATGGGGACGCGGGGCTGGTCTTTTCTATCACTGCGCCCGTAGCCATAATAAGGTATGACGGCGGTAATACGCTTGGCCGAGGCGCGCTTGAAGGCGTCTATCATAATTAGGAGTTCCATCAGATTGCAGTTAACCGGAGTCGAGATAGGCTGGACGATAAAGACATCCATTTCCCTGACGTTTTCCAGGATGCGGACGAAGGTGTTCTCATTGCTGAACTGCATGACCTCGCAGTTGCCGACGGATATGCCTAAATAGTCCGTGATTTCCTTTGCCAACCGGGGGTGAGCATTACCGCTGAAAACCTTAAGCTCATCCATTAGCTAAAATCTCCTCTCTTTCTCCCGAGTTTTTCCGCATTTTTATTATAGCACGATTATGCGTCAAGCTCATCCTCTTTTTATAAGAGGAAAATCACAAATTCCAAGATACAAGCACCAAAATGAGGAGAAGAAAAACGCGGTTTAAATCAAGATATCCCGCAGGGTCTTGAGGTTGACGACGTCTTCCTTGTTATATTCGCAGAGTTTTTCAAGGGCATCAAGGTCAAAGGAATCAACGTATTTCCACCAGAGCTTGACAGCCTCAAAGCCGTTCATATCAGGCAGGCGACGGTTGATGCCTACCTGCTTTTCGACGCCTTTGAGTCCGCCGTGGAGATTTTTACTCCAGCAATCATACATGAGGTCGCGATGGGGGAACAGCTGCGCCAGGTTGATGCCGAATTGGGAATGAATAAAGGGTAGGTCGAAGCGGCTACCGTTATAAGTATAGATGATATCCACCCCTTCAAGAGTTTCCAAGATAGCCTCGGCGGTAATATCATGCCCTATGAACTGGAAGAATTCGGTCTGCTGGCCGCAGCAAAGATAGATACCGACGACGGTGATTTCACTGGCGCCATACATGAGACCGGTGGTCTCAATATCAATATAGGCTTCAGTTATGTTTTGTCCTGAAGGCTCGGTAGACATTTAAGGCTCTCCCCCTTAATCCCCCTCTCAAACAGGATTATAACAAATTTTCAGTGATATAACGTTTGAGAGGGGGAGGGTTAAGGAGAGGGGGCTGTGCGCCCCCTCTCGCCACGCACTCCCCTTTTTCAATTGAACAAAAGGTTATTATTCCAGACAGAATTAAGATTCGATACGAAATGTGTGTTCAACCATTTAGGGCGGGCACTTGGCGCAAATGGAGCGGAAGAGGGTGGTGCTTAAATAGCGGTCGCCGCGGTCGGGGAGGATGACGACGATATTGCCTTTTTTCATCTTTTTAGCAGTTTCCAGAGCGCCGACAACAGCGGCGCCGCTGGACATGCCGGTGAAAAGCCCCTCCCGGACCGCCATCAGCCGGGTGGTCTCGAAAGCAATGCCATCCTCGACAGTAAGTTTTTCATCGCAGATTTCAGGGTTAAAGATGGCAGGCACAACGCTTTCCTGCATATTTTTAAGTCCCTGGATAGTATGTCCCAGAGTGGGTTCAACAGCGACAATTTTGATGCCGTGGATTTTTTCGCGAAGGTACCTGCCGGTGCCCATCAGCGTACCCGTCGTGCCGATGGCGCAAACAAAAACGTCGATTTTGCCCTTCATCTGACGGTATATTTCCGGGCCGGTGGTCTCGTAATGGGCAAGTGTATTATTGGGGTTATCGAACTGGTTGGGCATGAAGTATTTGCCAGGCTCGTTTTGTAAAGCCTCGTGAGCGCGACGGATGGAGCCGTCGACGGATTCTTTAGCGGGGGTGAGGACAACCTCGGCACCAAAAGCCTGGAGGATGAGCTGCCTTTCGACGCTGACGCACTCCGGCATAAAAAGCTTGACCTTATAGCCCTTGGCGGCGCCGATCATGGCGATGGCGATGCCGGTGTTGCCGGATGTAGGCTCGATGATGGTCTTGTCTCTGGTCAGCTTGCCGGACTTCTCCGCCATGGCAATCATATAAAAGGCAGGGCGGTCTTTAATAGAGCCGCCGGGGTTATTGCCCTCCAGCTTGGCGTAAATTTTTACGCCAGCCTGGCCGTTAAGGTTGGTAAGCTGCACCAGCGGGGTGTTGCCGATAGCGCCGAGGACGTTAATATTGCCGTTTTTCATACGAATTCACCCTAAGAAAATTATATCACTTCAAAGGCGGGTTAATCATCAATGCCGGGAACGGGGAAGCAGCGACAGATTGCCGCCACCTGCTGCCTGACTTCTTCAATAACTTTTTCTTTATCGATGTTCCTAATGACCTTTACAACAAGCGCCGCGATTTGCCGCATTTCCTCTTTGCCTAAGCCGCGGGCGGTGGCGGCGGGCGTACCCAGCCTGATACCGCTGGTCACGGCCGGGGGACGGGAATCGAAAGGAATTGTGTTTTTGTTGGTGATAATACCGGCGGCGTCAAGGGTTTTTTCCGCCTGCCTGCCGGTAACGCCGAAAGCAGAAAGGTCGACGAGGACGAGGTGATTGTCCGTCCCGCCGGATACGAGGCGAAGTCCCTGATTTTGCAGTTCTGCGGCGAGGGCACGGGCGTTTTCCAGAATTGCCTTCTGATAGTCGATAAAAGAAGGCTGCATGGCCTCGTAGAGGGCAACCGCTTTGCCGGCGACGGCGTGCATAAGGGGCTTGCCTTGCGTTTCCGGAAAGACCGCGGAATCAATGGCGCGGGCATACTCCTGCTTGCAGAGTATCAAGCCGCCGCTGGTGCCGCGCAGGGTCTTATGCGTGGTGGTGGTAACGACATCGGCGTAGGGGATGGGAGTGGGGTGCAGACCGGCGGCGACCAGTCCGGCAATGTGCGCCATATCCACCATCAGCTTAGCGCCAACGGAGTCGGCGATACGTTTAAATCTTTCGAAGTCGATAATGCGGGGATAGGCAGTGAATCCGGCGAGGATTACCCTGGGCTTGTGCTGTTTTGCCAGCTTCTCCACTTCCGGGAAGTCGATACGCTCGGTCTCACGGTTGACGTGGTAATGGACGAATTTATACGACCGACCGGAAAAGGTAACCGGCGAGCCGTGGGTGAGATGGCCGCCGTGGGCAAGGTCCATGGCCATTACGGTATCACCGTAGTCCATCAAAGCGAAATATGCCGCCATGTTAGCCTGCGAGCCGCTATGCGGCTGGACATTGGCGTGGTCGGCTTTGAAAAGTTCTTTGGCACGCTTGATAGCCAGCTCCTCTATGGTGTCCACATTTTCACAGCCGCCGTAGTAGCGACGGCCGGGGTAGCCCTCGGCGTACTTATAGGTGAGGAAGGAGCCCTGGGCTTCCAGGACCGCCTTGCTGGTATAGTTTTCCGAAGCGATCAGGTTTACCGTTTCTTTCTGGCGCTTCGCCTCACATTCGATAGCTTTGCTTATCTCGGGGTCGGACCGGCTTAAGAAACTCATCGAAGTTAACTCCTCAAGATGGGGGTAAACATCTACATAAGTCTATAATAGGGGAAAAGGGGTGTCAATTAGAAAAAACTAAAAGTCAAATGGTAAAAGTTAAAAACCATAACTTAAAAGCTAAAAACCACATAGCGCTGAACTTCCTTAAAAGGCACAGCAGTAAAAAGGCTTGACAAACCATCAACCCGTTCTTATAATTAAAAGAAACCCCCACCCGACGTTACAGTGTATCCCTATTTTTATAGTAGAAAAAACTTTTTCCAGAGGCACTGTGTTACCGACTCCCGAGACAACCCCCAGTAAAAATCCCCGGGATAACACTGGAATAAATCCAGGTTTATCATAAATTAGTATGCCGAAGTATATCTTTGTAACCGGAGGCGTAGTAAGTTCCGTAGGGAAAGGCATCACCGTCGCCTCCATCGGTAATATACTTAAGAGCCGTGGCATTACCGTAGCCGTTCAAAAGATGGACCCTTACCTGAACGTCGACCCGGGCACCATGTCCCCCTACCAGCACGGCGAGGTCTATGTTACCAAGGACGGAGCGGAGACCGACCTCGACCTGGGTAACTACGAGCGGTTTATCGATATCGAGTGCACGGCGGACTCCACCACCACTTCAGGCCAGATATACAGCACTCTAATTACCAAGGAGAGGCGGGGGGACTTCCTCGGGGGAACGATACAGATAGTACCGCACCTTACCAACGAAATAAAGGAAGGATTTAAGAAGCTCGCGGACAAATCGGGGGCGGAGGTGATACTGATAGAGGTAGGGGGCACGGTGGGCGATATCGAGGGACAGCCGTTCCTCGAAGCCATCCGCCAATGGAGGAACGACGTAGGGAGGAACAACGTGCTTTATGTTCACGTTACCTTCCTACCCTACCTGGTCTCCACCCAAGAGCTGAAGACCAAACCCACCCAGCACAGCGTTAACGAGCTACGGCGCATCGGCATCCAGCCGGACGTGATTATCTGCCGCAGCGACTATGAAATTGCGGAAAATTTAAGGGACAAAATATCGCTTTTCTGCGACGTGGCGAAGGAGGCGGTAATTCCCCTGCAGACCATGCCGACGATATACGAAATACCGCTAATGTTGGAGGACTGGGGACTGGGACAATTGATTGTGGACAAACTGGGGATAAAGGCGCGGGACGGCGACCTGACGGAATGGCGGAAAATGGTTGAGCGTATCAAGGAACCGCATGAGCCGGTAAAAATAGCGCTGGTGGGTAAATACGTGGAGCTTAACGACGCCTATTACTCCGTAAGGGAGGCTTTATACCACGCGGCCCTCCATAACGACCGTTCGCTGGATCTGTTCTGGGTGCAATCTGAAGACCTGGATAAGGTCGATGCCGACACTTTACTGCGCACCGCCCAGGGGATTATCGTCCCGGGCGGATTCGGGATAAGGGGCATCGAGGGGATGGTAAAGGCGGCCAAGTACGCCCGGGAGAATAAAATCCCGTATTTCGGGCTCTGCCTGGGGCTGCAGGTAATGGTAATCGAGTTTGCCCGTTATGTGTTTAACAGTGATGAGCCGAACTCGACGGAGTTCAATACGAAAACAAACTACCCGGTTATCGACTACATGACGGAGCAAAAGAAAATAATCACCAAGGGCGCCACGATGCGTTTAGGTAATTACCCGTGCAAATTAATAGCCGGAACTCTTGCCGCTAAAGCCTACGGACAGGAACTGGTGCAGGAGAGACACCGGCACCGCCTGGAATTTAACAACGAATATCGCGAGTCGCTAGGTACGGCGGGGATGATTTTCAGCGGGGTTTCGCCGGATGACATGCTGGTAGAAATCTGCGAACTCAAAGACCACCCCTGGATGCTGGGATGCCAGTTCCACCCGGAATTCCCCTCAAGACCGGGACGGCCGCATCCGCTTTTCCGGGAGTTCATCGGGGCAGCCAAAGACGTGTTGAGAGAAGGCGCGCAGCCGCCGCTGCCAATGGCAGCCGATTGAGGAGAGAAAAATGCAGATATTCCTGGATACCGCCAATATCGACCAGATAAGGGAGGCCGCATCGCTGGGGATTATCAGCGGGGTGACGACCAATCCTTCGCTGGTAGCCAGGGAAACCACCTCCGATTACGAAGCGGTAACAAAGAAAATCTGCTCCATCATCAGCGGGCCGGTGTCCGTAGAGGTGCTGGCGGAAGACGCCGAGGGCATGATAAAGGAAGCCAGGATAAAGGCAGGCTGGGCACCCAACGTCAACATCAAGATACCCATGACCGCCGAGGGGCTCAAGGCGACCTCGGTGTTGAGCAAGGAAGATATTAAAATAAATATGACATTATGTTTCTCAGCGAACCAGGCACTTTTAGGGGCGCTGGCGGGGGCAACGTACGTGAGTATATTCATCGGGAGGCTTGACGACGCCGGGCATGACGGAATGCAGGTGGTGGAGGAAACGATGGCGATACTGGCTAACTACCCGGAACTGGACGCACAGCTGATAGCGGCGAGCATCCGAAATCCGATGCACGTAACCCGTGCCGCGATGGTCGGTGCCGACGTGTCGACCGTGCCTTACGCCGTGCTGATGCAGATGATGCGGCACCCGTTGACCGATATCGGTATAAAACGCTTTTTGGCCGATTGGAAAAGCGTATCTAAGAAATAATAATTAAGTACCCCCTTCCCTCCCGGGGAGATGGGACCAGAGCGAGGTGGAACCATGGAAATGAACGCAAAACCAAACACAAATTTAAGCATTTCTGAACTGGAAACCAAGACCAAAGAAGAGCTGCTGGAGATGGCCAAAGAAAAGGGCATCGCGACGTCCGCAACCCTTAAAAAGCATGATATCATCATGCAGCTGCTGGAGACGCACACAGAGGAACAGGGCAACATTTTCTGCAGCGGCATACTGGAAATAATGTCTGACGGCTACGGATTCCTGCGGCAGGAAACCATGCTGCCCAGCCAGACGGACGTCTATATATCACCGTCCCAGATACGGCGCTTCGGGCTGCGTAACGGCGACATGGTTACCGGACAGGGCAGGCCGCCGAAGTCAAACGAAAAATACTTCAGTCTTTTACAGGTGGTCGCCATCAATAACCTCAACCCCGACTCCATAAAGGGTCGGCAACCGTTCGGCTCGTTGACGCCCACTTTCCCGGACAAGCTAATTAACCTGGAATACTCGCCGACCGATCTTTCCACGCGCCTGATTAACCTCATCGCGCCAATCGGACGGGGGCAGCGGGGCCTGATAGTCTCGCCGCCCAAAGCCGGTAAAACGCTGCTGCTGAAATCAGTAGCCAACTCGATTTCCAGCACCTATGACGATATACATATAATGGTCTGCCTCATCGGCGAGCGCCCGGAGGAGGTCACGGACATGAGGCGGTCGGTCAAGGGCGAAGTCATCGCCGCCACGTTCGACGAAATGGTGGAAAACCAGACGCGCGTGGCCGAGCTGGCGCTGGAAAGGGCCAAGCGACTCGTCGAAAGCGGCAAGGACGTGTTCATCTTGCTCGACGGCATAACCCGCCTGACGCGCGCTTATAACCTGGCCATGCCGTCGAGCGGCCGCACGCTTTCCGGCGGCATTGACCCCGCCGCCCTGCACCCCGCCAAGCGTTTCTTCGGGGCGGCGCGCAACACGGCGGAGGGAGGCAGTCTGACGATTATCGCCACCTGCCTTATCGATACGGGCAGTCGCATGGACGACCTGATTTACGAAGAATTCAAGGGCACAGGCAACATGGAGCTTCACCTCGACCGCAGACTCTCCGAAAGACGTATTTTCCCAGCGATGGACATACAGCGGAGCGGCACGCGGCGGGAAGAACTATTACTTAGCGAGGAACAACTCAAGCAGGTATGGCTGCTGCGGCGCATGGTAGGCATCATCGCCTCCGACTCCAATAACTTCATCGAGGCGACGGAGCGCGTGCTCGACCGCATGCGCAAGACCAAGAGCAACGCCGAGTTCCTGGTCGGATTGAGGGATATTTAGGTTCTTAAATCTCCATCCTGTCCTTATTTACGAAAGAGGCGCGCCAATACCCCGAAAAAGCAAGTGAGAGGAGCGGCGTCTCTTCTTGAACAAATTTTCTTAAAGTCATATTATGTAACCGGATGATGGGAGATTTATAATGCAAATTAAAAAAACGTATACACAAGTAAGCCCGGAACTGCTTTACGCGGAGATAAAAGACTTTATATTGAAACAAGGGGTGACGCTGGGCGAGAACAAGATGGAGACTTATACCCTGCCGGACGAATCGGCTTCTTTCGGCACACGGGCGACCCTTGTATTTAATGCCGAGGGGGAAAAAGAGTGCCTACGGGTACACATTGTGGGGATGGCGCAGGGCGAAACGAAGTTGATGATAGATGTGGACGAGAAGCTCTTCCCGCAGGAGAAACTCAACGCTTTACAGAGCGACCTGGACTTTATCTTCAGCAGCTACGAAGCGAAGTAATTTCTAACCCGCACCGAAACTTTCTATGGGGATAGAAACCGGCCGTTTTCTCAAGAACTCATAATTGTGTCTATTTACCAAAAATCGCGGCCATAAATACCTCTTTTTCTCTGGCAATATCTTCTTGAGACCTCTCATGATATTGTTTCATACGTTGTCTCATTTCGGTTTCATTTTTACGCTGCCATTCTCTTATACTACTAATGATTTTTTCCAGTCCTTTACGGTTCGGTGAACCCTTGACAGTCTCTAGAATCTTTATTCCGGCGGTTTCGAGTACCTCTTCGGCGACAAAAATAGGAATGTTGTTAAGTACCGCAAGTGCGATGGCATCACTCGGGCGCGCATCAACTTCGCTTGTCTTTTTACCGGAACGCATTTTAACGACCGCGTAGAAGGTATCTTTTTTCAATGCCACAATATGTACCTCTTCCAGCCGGGCATCGATACCCTGCAGCAAGCTTGAGAAAAAATTATAGGTTAATGGTCGGGGCATGGCAAAATCACTTAAGCCCATGGCGATACTTTGTCCTTCGTGGTGACCTATCCATATAGGCAGCAATCGTTTCCCAGTTTCATCATAAAGTACGATAACGTAAGGTATTGTAGAATAAGGTGTTACAGGCAGTTCCTGCCCTTCTTTTTGTTCTACCTTAATTACGTCGGCGATAGTAACTTTGACCATTTTCTGCCTCCTTTTTTCTGGTGGTATTATTTCCGGATAATACTCTTGCAGCACCGTCTTAAGTCTTTGGCGGGCGCGGTGCAGGCGTACTTTTACGGTGCCTGCCGGAACATTTATCATCGCCATGATTTCCTGTAAACTCAATTGAGCGTAATAGAATAACAAAAGGATATCCCTATCGGCGGGAGAGAGTGAATTCACTGCCTTCAGTACGGTTTGATATTGCTCCTTTTCCTCGGCAATCTTCTCCGGTGTTAAAACCGGTGTGTAAAAAGGGGCAGGGAAAAAATGCAGACCTTCAATAATCGCTTCTAAAGAGAAAAAGGGTATCTTACGGCTGCGTAAACGACTACGGTAGACATTCAACATAATTCCATAGAGCCAGCTCTTGAACCTGGCGGGGTTGCGTAAGCGACCAAGGGAGATATATGCCTGGGTCATTGTCTCCTGCACCAGGTCAGGCACGCTTCCCTCCTCTGCCGCAAGCCGCATGGCAAATCTTTGTATGGGCATCTGATACCGCTGCGCCAGCAGCCCGAAAGCG
Organism: Dehalococcoidales bacterium; assembly: GCA_016926705.1. GTDB lineage: Bacteria > Chloroflexota > Dehalococcoidia > Dehalococcoidales > RBG-16-60-22 > RBG-13-51-18. The sequence continues at coordinate 40,665 of JAFGOC010000134.1, forward strand.
TCTTTATCGCCTTTACGCACCAGGGCTATCAGTTCAATATCGGTTTTTTCTGTCAAAGACATACTTGCTTTCAAGCCTTATACTATATAGTGGTTAAATATAGCATAAAGGTTACAAACAATAAATCAAAGGGAGGCAATTATGATCATTGCAGGTCTGGCGCTTACGGTAGCAGGGTGGCTGGCACAGATATACCGGACGGTCATCAAAAAGGAGAATCGTCTTTGCCCGACTTTCCTGGTTTTATATGCCGTGGGCTGCATCCTATTTACTATCGGCAATTTTACCAATAACGACGTTACCGGCGGCGTGTTGAACCTACTGGATGTGATATTACCGCTCGTTTTACTGTGGACTGTCTTATTCGTGCGGAAGGCAACGCAGTAAAACCGATAGGCAATTATCTCGCCCTGGGGTAAGAGCCGAGGATTTTCACGAAAACAGCGTGCTCTGCCAGCGCCCTGATAGCGGCGCGGACTTCTTTTTCCTCGTGGTGGCCGGAGATGTCCATGTAAAAGTTGTATTCCCAGGGCTGGTGGCGGGTGGGGCGGCTCTCCAGCTTGGAGAGGTTGATATTCCTCATGGCGAATTCCCCAAGGCAGTCGTAAAGGGCGCCGGCCCGGTGCTTCAGGGAAAAGACGATGGACGTTTTATCGTTGCCGGTAGGCGGGGAGTCCTCTTTCGAAAGAACGAAGAACCGGGTGAAGTTATGGGGGTTGTCCTCAATTTCCTTAGCCAGCACCTTCATGCCGTAAAGCTCGGCGGAACGGGCAGAGGCGACGGCGGCATAGTCGAGCCTTTTTTCCTCTTTTATCATCCGGACGCTGCCGGCGGTATCGGAGGCAGGCACAACTTCAGCACTAAGCTGTTTTAAGAAGTTGCGGCACTGGGCCAGGGCCTGCGGGTGAGAATAGACGAACTTAATAGTGTCCAGTCCGGCGCCTGCCATGGCGATAAGGCAATGGCTGATGCGCATCTCCGTCTCGCCGCAGACCATGAGAGGGGAATCGAGGAGCAGGTCGTAGGCGCGGGTGATGCTACCTTCCAGTGAGTTTTCCACCGGCACCAGGGCGAAGGGGACATCGCCCGTTTCCACCGCCTCGAAGACCTCGTCGATAGTATCATAGGGAACACCGCGGGTAGATTTGCCGAAGAAACGCTGGGCGGCCTCCTCGGTGTAAGCGCCCGGCTCGCCCTGGAAAGCTACGGCGACGCCCTGTATTTTCTTGCTGGCGTCGATTATTTGCCGATAGATGCTTTCGACATCGCCTGGGCTGATTTTTTTATCGCGAGCAAGGGCGCGTACGCGTTTGAGAACGCGCAGTTCACGTTCCCTGTCTTCAATAAGACGGCTGGTTTTGTTCTTGCCCTTGCCGATTTCCCTGGAGATATTCTGCCGCTCGGCGATAAGTTCGACGATGCGGGCATCGATCTGGTCGATTTTCTTTCTCAAGTCGTCAAGGTTCATTTCAACACCCTCGGAATCAGACCGGCCCTCATAGCGAAGTCGCAAAGCGTTACAGCCATCATGGATTCTACAACCGGCACGGCGCGCGGGACGATACAGACATCATGCCGTCCGCTGACCTTAATTTTGGTATCTTTCATCTTCTCAATATCTACAGTAGCCTGCTCCCGGGCGATGGAGGCAGTAGGCTTGAAGGCTACCCTGACTACCAAAGGCATCCCATTGCTGATGCCGCCGAGAATGCCGCCGGAGTTATTTGATTTAGTAATGACTTTGCCTTTTTCGACCGTAAAGGGGTCGTTGTTTTCCGAGCCTTTGAGACGGGCGGCGGCAAAGCCCGCCCCGAACTCCACGCCTTTCACAGCCGGTATATCCACAAGCGCTTTTGCCAAATTGCCGTCAAGGCTATCGAAAATGGGCTCGCCGAGGCCGACGGGCACATTAAGCGCAACGCCCTCGATTACACCACCGAGGCTATCTCCCTCTTTTTTCACCTTTTCTATCAGGGCATTCATTTTAGCCGAGGCGGCAGAGTCAGCGCAGGCTAGGGGGTCTTTTAAGGCTTTTTTCTTAGCATCTTCATATGGCAACGCCCGGGCCTCGATACCACCGATGGCTACCGTGTGGGCAAAGACCTCAACACCGATGGTTTTAAGGATTTTACGGGCAACGGCACCGGCCATGACGAAGGCAGCGGTCATGCGGCCGGAGAATATACCCCCGCCCCGCCAATCATTGAAACCGCCGTATTTAGTCCGGGCGGTGAAATCAGCCTGACCGGGGCGCAGCCTAGACTTTAGCGCCTCATAAGCGGAGTCATCGACATTCTTATTCATAATAAGCAGGCAAATGGGTGCGCCGGTAGTGAAACTCTCCAGCACGCCGGAAAAGACCTCCACCCTATCTTTCTCGCGGCGGGTGGTGGAAGCTACACCGGCACCGGCACGCCGTCGGCCCAAGTCCGGCTGGATATCAGCAACGTCCAGAGGAAGACCAGCGGGGCAACCGTCTATGACAACACCGACACATCTACCGTGACTTTCACCGAAGACGGTGATAGCGAACAATTTACCCAGACTACTGCTCATCGATTGTTATCTCCCCACCGATTTTTTGAAAATCCTTCCAGAAATTGGGGTATGTTTTGGCGACACATTCGGCGCCGCTGATGGCCACATTGCCCAGGGCAGAGCCCAGCACGGCGAAAGCCATAGCAACCCGGTGGTCGTCATGACTCCTAAGATTAATAGATTTCTGGGCGGCGCCGGCGAAAAATTCCGCCGCCGAAGGCGCATCATCCAGAGTCTCGTCGGCACCTTCGTCCTCGGACTTCCAGAAAATATTCATACCCTTGATAGTCAGGCGGTCCTCCTGCTCCCCGACTTCGACGCCCAGCCTGGTCAAGCCTTCTCTCATGGCAGTTACGCGGTTCGACTCCTTGAGACGGGCACGACGAATACCGATTAAGTCGCTGGTGCCTTTAGCCAAAGCCGCCAATGCCGCCATCGTAGGCAGCAGGTCAATACAGTCGGAGAGGTCAGCACTTATCGCCTTTAGACGGCCATGTGCGATGAGAACGTTGCTGCCGGATACTTTCATCCTAGCACCCATGTTACGCAACATTTCGATGATAACACGGTCGCCCTGGAGGCTGGTGGTACTCAAGTTCTGGACTACCACCCCCTCCTCGGACATTGCCCCGAGGGCCAGGAAATACGAGGCCGAAGACCAGTCTCCTTCTATCTTGATATCAGCCGGCTGGTACTTCTGGCGCAGGACGACGAACATATTTGCTTCACGGTGGACGTTAATGCCGAACTGCTTGAGACACCGGAGCGTCATAAGTATATAGGGCTTGGACGTCAGCGGAGTGGTTAGCTTGACGCTGACCGCCTTGGGGGCAAAGGGGCCTATCAGTAGCAAAGCGGAAATGAACTGCGAACTCACATTGCCGGCGATTTCCGTAATGCCACCTTTGAAATCGCCCCCCTCGACGGTGACAGGGGGGCACCCCGTTTTTTCCACCGAGGCTTTGACCCCCAGTTTCGCCAGAGCGTCAACAAGCGTGCCTATGGGCCGGCGGCTAAGCGAGGGCCCGCCGACCAGCCGGTGACGGCCGGGAATAAGCGAGCACAGGGCGGTCATAAACCTCAAGGTGGTGGCCGACTCCCCACAGTCGAGGTTGCCGCTATGGACGCGGAACTTGCCCCCGGTGACCTTCCAGACATTATCCGTCTGATGGATAACCGTTCCGAGTTTCGTTAGGACATTTACGGCAGCAAGGGTATCATCGCTGACCAGCGGATTAATAATCTCACTCTCACCCTGGCTCAAGGCTGCGCATACCAGCGCCCTGATGGTGAGGCTTTTAGATGAAGGCGCCCACACGCCTCCGGTAATGTTACTTCTGCCGATGATTACTCTCATAATCCTTCAGTATCCCCAGTATTCTAGCTACCACCCCATCGGCATCAAGACGGGACGTATTCACCGTGATATCCGCGGCACGGGCATAAAAGGGGCGGCGAAAATCAAGCAGCTTTTTAATTTCCTGCGCACGGTCGGCCACGTTGAGCAACGGACGTCTGCTTCCATCATGCGCCGTACGCTTCAATATTACCGACGCCGAAGCCGTCAAACATATTATAACGCTTTCCTTTCTCAAGCGCTCAACGTTTATTGTATTAAGAACAACGCCGCCGCCGCAAGCGATAACGATATTTTTACGAGGCGATACTTCCGCGACAGCCTCGATTTCAAGTTCGCGGAAGCGAACTTCCCCATCGCGGCGGAATATTTCCTGGATAGACCTGCCAGTTTTCTTTTCAATCAGGTAATCCAGTTCGATGAACTCTTTACCAAGTTTTTGCGACAGTAGTTTGCCCACGGCCGTCTTACCTGTGCCCATGAAGCCGATAAGAGCGATGCTAGTCTTCATGGCGCTCCAGTATTTTTACAGCTTCCCGCCGCATGAGGTCGACCGGCGCAGCTTTGCCCGTCCATTTCTCAAAAGCCAGTGCGCCCTGCCAGGCAAGCATGTCTATGCCGGTGATAATTTGGGCTCCAGCGGCCGCGGCTTCCCTTAGGAACCTGGTTTTCAGGGGATTATAGACTATATCAAATACAAGCGGTATTTTTTTCAGTAATGGGGCGGGGACGGGGCTGACATTATCCTCCGGCGACATCCCCACGCTGGTGGCATTAACCAGGAGGTCAGCCCCAGGCAGCGCCTCGGCGATATCACCGAGTTCAAAGAACTGCACTTCCTTCTGGAGGTCATCAAGAATAAATTGAGCGATATTTTCCGCCCAGTCCAGTTCCTGCAGCCGATTCAGAATAGTCAGACGGCAACCCTGTTCCACCAGAATGTAAGCGATAGCCCGGGCAGCACCGCCGGCGCCCAGCAAAACGACTTTTTTACCCTGCGGACTGAAGCCATGCTCCAGCAAGACGCGGTAAAAACCCTCAGCATCGGTATTATAGCCCTTTAACTTACCGTTAATATTGACCACGGTATTGACGGCGCCGATTTTCTCCGCCAGGGGGTCGAGGCTATCCAAAAGGGGTATGATAGCTACTTTATGGGGTATAGTGACATTAAAGCCAGCTACATTCAGGGCTTTGAGACCGACCACGGCCCGGGACAGCTGTTCCGGTGCGACGCGGAAAGTTATATAAAGATAGTCCAGCCCCAATTTTTGAAAGGCGGCATTATGCATTGCGGGGGACACGGTATGCCCTACGGGGTCGCCGATAATGGCGCAGATTTTAGTTTTGCCGGAAATAATCATATTAATATTTTTTCTCTATAACGGCGATGTATATAGAACCCGGGGAATCTATGTATTTTTTAACATACCAATCTGTCGAATCAAGGATATCTTCCATTTCATCCTTCGAGACCATGAGGTAATCAATCCACGGTGTTACGTGTTTTTTACGCCTTACCCTTAGCCTAATCTGTCCACTCATCCTGCCCCTCTTTTTGTTCAATTTATGATAATCCAGGTGTTCCGGCATATCAGTTTTATAAACATCATTAGTTTCGGCGATTATCCTGGCTTTCGGTGATGTTATTTTACTCATCTTTTTCAACAAACGCCTGGCACCTTTTAAACTACCGAACAACCCGAAGTTGTTACCCATCATAATAATCGTATCAAAAACACCCAGTTCAGGGCTGATTTGATTGATGGAAATAACCCTGGCATCTTTCAACCCTCTTTGTTTACATACTTTAATAGCCAGAGGCGAGTTATCTATACCAACCACATCCAGCTCATTTTTCTGCAGATAAAGGGCATGCCTGCCAGCGCCACAGCCTATATCCAATATTCTGCCCCTAACGTATTTCATAGCCTTTTTTTGATACGGATGCCAATCTTTATATTCACTGAAATACGCTTCCGGCCCACCATGAAAATCAATATACCCATCGTCCCTCTCAACGATTTCTAAAATAGGCGAACCTTGTTTTCCGCGTTTAAAATAGTCGTAAATCTCATGCCCGAAGGCGTCCTGCTTATCCGTCAACATATATTCACCCGTTCAACATCCGGTAAATTTCTCTCAATTCCGTAGCGGTGACCTGCCCCGACGCTGATTCTCTACCCTCACCCACCGAGGCATAGGTAAGATAGCCCCCTATGAGCGGACAGAGCACTCTGGATAGCTGCCCTACCTCACCCATGGCAAAGGAAATGATATTGGTCTCCGAGAATTCAGCGATTAGCTGAAGCACGGTTAAGTTATCGGAGAATTTACGGGCAGTGGTAGCGATCTTACAGATACCGGCACCAGCGGCCAGTTCGTTAATGACTATCTGGCGGAGCCTGTCCAGGGGCGGGGTCCCTTTAATATCGTGATAGGAAACCATGCATTCCGCTATGCCCTTGATTTCATCTACAATTTTGGCAACGTCCGGAGTAGCCAGTTCAATATCGATAATGTCCGCCCCCAGTTCGACGGCGCGACGGAGTTCTTTTATCCTGGCCGCCTCACCGCCATCCCACTTGCCGCCTTCTTCAGCCCGGCGGTTGCAGGCTATCCAGGGCTTTTTCAGGCGCGCCGCCACTTCCCGCCAGCGCTTCCCGATAAGGTCGATGCGAACTTCAAAGAGGTCGACCAGCGGCTCGACGCTTTCCAGAGCACCGATATCGGTGTTTACAACAGCAGCACAGATTCTAGGCGGATTGCCAGCCAAACAACACCTCCCCGATAAGCCCGGCATTTACTTTATCACTGACAACAGCATTGCCGAGCGACTTGAGTAGCACGAAGAAGATTTTATCATCGCGGACTTTTTTATCATGCCCGATGAGGTCGAGTAATTTTTCTTTCTCATCGCGGTTAAGCTCCGGCAGCTTCACGGGCAGTCCGGCCTGACCGATAACCGCTTCCAGCTTCACGGCATCTTCTTCATTAAGCATGTCAAGGCGACGGGAAATTCTAGCCGCCGCAACCATGCCGATAGCCACGGCCTGACCGTGCTTAATCTGGAAGTCAGTGACGGCCTCCACAGCATGACCGACAGTATGACCGAAATTCAGTATTCGCCTCAAATCCGTATCTTTTTCATCGGCTTCAACGATAGATGCTTTAATACGTACGTTTTTCTCAAGGATATCTCCCAGCACCGCCGTATCCAGCTGTGTAGCCCTTTGCATATTCTCTTCGAGAAAATCGAATAATTTCCGGTCTTTGATGGCAGCACACTTAATGATTTCCGCCATGCCGCTGCTAAGCTCTTCCCTGGGGAGGGTCTTGAGGGTATCCAGGTCAGCGACGACCAGACCGGGCTGGTAAAAAGCCCCGACCATATTTTTAAGATTGAGGTGGTCGACGGCTGTCTTGCCACCGATACTGCTATCAGCCATGGCCAGAAGCGTGGTCGGCACCTGAACCAGGGGAACTCCGCGCATATAGGTGGCAGCGACAAACCCAGCCAGGTCGCCGATAACACCCCCACCCAGCGCCAGCACGGGAGAAGTCCTCTCGGCAAAAGCCTCGGCCATTCTCTGGTAGAGTCGGCCAGCATTGGCCAGGGTCTTCTGCTCCTCGCCCGGGGGCACTTCAAGGACAGTCACCTTGAAGCCGGCAGCAGCCAGACCACGTTCCAACGCATCAGCATAAAGCTGCCTGACAGTGGTATCCGTAATAATAACGGCTTTACCGGAGAAATTTCTTTCCTTCAGCCATAGACCGATGCGCGGCAACAGGCCGGAACCGATAATAATTTCATAGCTGTTTTTACCGAGTTCAACTTTGACCCTAATCATTTATGTAATTTTACCTTTACTCATGGTGTATTGCAATAATATTTAACGCAGATTTCCTGCTATAATCAGGGTGATTTATCAGTTTATAAGAGAATTACGAACAAATTATGTGAATAATTACTAGGCAAAGATGTTGACAGACAGTATCAAGATATGTTACATTTAATGTTTGGTACTAAAGAATTCAGTAAAAGTAGATAGATAGAGCTGAACAACCTCTCTCTATCACATTACAAGAATTCGCAATGGATGGGCTTTGGCTCATCCATTATAGTTGTAAGGGGGGCAGAAAAAG
>JAFGOC010000135.1 GCA_016926705.1 Dehalococcoidales bacterium
AAATTCGGCGATAAGCGCCGCACCGAGATTCTCGAGCAGGGCAAGCTTGACTTCACCGAGGAAGACCTCATCCCCCATGAAAGGGTCGTCGTCACACTGTCCTCCCGCGGCTTTATCAAGAGGATACCCTCCCGACTCTACGTGCTCCAGCACCGCGGCGGCAAGGGTATCATCGGCCAGGTGACCCGCGAAGAGGATGCCGTCATGAGGTTGACCGTGGCGGATACGCATGACGACCTCTTCTTCTTTACCGATAAAGGCAAGGTCTATTATCTCAAGTGTCATGAAATCCCCTCCGGCTCCACCCGCACCTCCAAGGGATTATCCATCATCAATCTCATCTCCATCGCCGAGAAGGAGAGGGTCACGTCGATGGTTGCCACCACCGGCCTTATGAAGGGTACTTTTATGGTTATGGCAACCAAGTTGGGCGAGGTCAAGAAGACGCCGGTGGATAATTTCAGGGTGGTGCGCAGCAGCGGACTGATTGCCATGGACCTGGAGCCGGGCGACGAGCTTGTCTCCGTCTGCCTGGCAACGGATAAGGACGATGTCATTCTGGTTACCAGAAAGGGCCAGTCTATACGCTTTGACGTTAAAAGTCTACGCTCCGCCTCCCGCACCTCCGGCGGCGTGCGCGGCATGCGCCTGGCTAAAGGCGATAGTGTGGTCAGCATGGACCGCGCCGATAAAGACGGCTACGTCCTCGTTGTGACAGAACACGGCTACGGCAAGGTCACGTCCGTCGATAGCTATCCTCACCAGAAGCGCGCCGGTAGCGGCGTGCGCACCTTCAAGATTGTCGATAAGACCGGCGACGTTACCGCCGCCTATGTGGTTAATCTTACGCAGCAGGTGATGCTTGTCTCCGCCGAGGGCATGATGACCCGCACGCCTGTCAAGGAGCGCGACCCACGCAAGGGCATCACCACCCAGGGCCGCAGCACCCAGGGCGTCAGGGTGATGACGCTTGATGAAGGCGACCGCCTCGTGGCTATCACCGTCTTTGAAGAAGAAAAAGAAGCCAAAGCCTAACCATTTCGTGAGCTGTCATGGAAAGGCCCGGGGTGTCTAAGAGGGGTGTAAACCCCTCTTTTATTTATCCCCCTCTCCAAATAAAAAATTCTGATTTACTTGGATGTCCCATTTGGAGAGGGAATCAGGGTGTAAGGTTTAAGACAAGTTTCTTTCCATACAGGCTGTCGTTTTCTCCAGCCCGCACGCATTACAATCGCTGTCCCGGCAGTCGGGTGTCTCCTGCCCGGCAACAGCTCTCTGATATTCTCTCTTTAAAAATTCTGTGCTTACCCCCACGTCGATGTGACCCCACGGCAGCATTTCATCAGCAGAACGTTCCCGGTTAGCGTAGAATCCAGGCTCAAGACCGCTTTCCTTAAAAGCTTTGAGCCACAAATCATGGCGGTAATGCTCGCTCCAGGCGTCGAACTTGCACCCCAGTTCCCATGCCCGCCGGATAACCCCGCCCAGCCGCCTGTCCCCCCGCGCCATTACCGCCTCCAGCAGGCTGGTCTGCGGGTCGTGCCACGATAGCCTGATGCCCTTGCGCTGGAGCCCCTGCTGCAGTATCTCCTGCCTGGCCCTCAATGGAGTCTCGTCGAGCTGCGCGCTCCACTGGAACGGCGTATGCGGCTTGGGCACGAAGGTGGACACGCTGACCCTTATCAGCGGCCTCCTCCCACTGGCTTTCTTGCCCTCGGCGCGCACCCTTTCCACCAGATTGACGATGCCCTGCACGTCTTCCTCCGTCTCGGTGGGTAGCCCTACCATGAAATAGAGCTTGAGGCTCGTCCACCCCCGTTCGAAGGCTTTCCCCGCCGTCTCCAGCAGGCTGGCGTCGCTGATGTTTTTGTTGATGATGCGGCGCAGCCTTTCGCTGCCGGCCTCCGGCGCGAACGTAAGCCCCGTACGGCCCCGCGTTGGCAGGGACTCTACCAGCCTCACCGAAAAATCATCGAGTCGCAAACTCGGCAATGATAAGGTAAGCCTGGGGTAGCGCGCCGCCAGTTCCGCCACCAGTTTATCGATTCCCCTGTAATCGCTGGTGTTCAGCGATACCAGCGAAATCTCGTCGTAGCCGCAGTTACCGATGATTTCCCCCGCCGCTTTGATGATTTCCTCGTGGGGACGCTCCCTTACGGGACGGTATATCATGCCCGCCTGGCAGAAGCGGCAGCCCCGGCTGCACCCCCGCATCACCTCGATGGCCCCCCGGTCGTGCGTCACCTCGATGTAGGGCACCACCGGCTTCACGGGCGGCGACGGCAGCTTTTCCACCAGCCGCCGCTTGATTTTTGGCTTCGCCTCCGGGACGTTGGGCTTGAGGTTTTTTATGAAACCAGCTTTATCATATTGAACGTCGTAGAAGCCGGGCACATATACGCCCTCCAACGACGCCAGCTTTTTCAAAAGTTCTTTTTTGTCCCGCCCCTTTGCCCCCCGGTACGCTTCGAGGAGCTCAAGAATAGCCTCCTCCCCATCGCCGACGATAAAGGCATCGATGAAATCGGCCATTGGCTCCGGGTTCAGGCAGCAGCTGCCCCCCGCAATAATCAGGGGATAGGAATCGTCCCTCTCCGACGCTAGAACGGGTATCCCTGCCAGGTCGAGCATGTTCAGCACGTTGGTATAGCCAAGCTCATACCCCAGCGAAAACCCGATGATGCTAAAGTCTTTTAACGGACGCCTGCTTTCCAGACTGAAAAGCGGGGTTTTACGCTGGCGCAGTTCCGACTCCATGTCCACCCACGGCGCGTAGGTTCTCTCCGCCAGCACGTCCGCCTCCCCGTTGAGTATCTCGTACAGGATGGGCACCGCCATGTTGGACATGCCTATCTCATACGTATCCGAGTAAGCCAGCGCTATCTTAATAGGCGTGCCGTCCCATTCCTTGACGACGCTGTTCCACTCCCCGCCCGTGTACCGCCCCGGCCGTATGACCTTGTGTAGTATATCGTTGTTGAGCACGCTAGAATTATAGGGGTTAATAAGTGAAAGGCGCAAATAGTCTTTTGTCATTCTGGAGCGCAGCGAAGAAGCCCAGGGTGGGGCATAGAGTACCTGCGTAATTGCGCAATTACTATCATTTAGTATTGTTCTCCTGCCTGCTTCAGTACCCGCATCGCCCTCAAAGTTACCCACTTGCTTGGTTGCCCTTTCTTTTCTTGTATCTCCGCCAACTCCTTGCCGGTTATATAAAGTTTCAGGGAGTTCTGATACCAATAAAATACTCTCTTTTCTTGTGTGTCCGCCAGCTCCTTGTAGGCACGTTCCAGCAGCCAGCGTCCTTGTTGGTTTTGTTTACTAATAACCAGATTTAACGCGTTGGCTAACTTGGGATTCTTGGCTTGCCCCAGCGCTGCCAGGACCTCCAGGTTCTTAAGCACATCGGCTTCGCTGCGGAGGGGATAATAGAACTTGAACCAATTGGAGCTAGGCTTGTTACCCGTTCCAAAGGGGTAGTCGGCGACCGCTGGGTCGTGGCTCAAGAGAAAGTCCACACCCAGTTTGATAGCTTCCTGCATGTTTTTAGTCCGCTTTGCCGGTGGTACTTTGCTCAAAGCAATCATCGCATTGATGGCTCCCCAGGCGCATGGCAGACCGGCATTGCGGCCGGAACAGGCGAATGGAGGAGATTCACGGCTCGAGGCGTCAGCCACTCCTCCTCCGGTAATAGCCCGTGCCAGCCATTCCATTGCTGTCTGCAAGCGTTGGTCTTCAAGCCAGCCTAAATCTATCAGAGCCGCCCCCATTATACCCGCCGCGCAATAGTTGAAATCGGAAGGTGCGTCTATCAATGATAGACCACGCAGACTACCACCGCTGTCGATGAATCGAGAGAGTAGAATCTCGCAGCCGGCGCGGATGCGCGGGTCAGCTCCGTCCGCCCCAAACTGCGCCATGTAAACGAGAGCCGGCATCGTCCCGGTGTACCTGGGTCGTTCTCCCCAATATCCCTCCGGATGCTGCGCCGCCAGGATCACTGGCACCGGTCCGCTTGTCATGATAGCCGTTCTCGCAGCTTTTACTTCTTTATCGTTCTCGTCCCGGCCGAGGATATCGCGCAACGTATAATAACGGATAGCTGGCTGGGTCTCATCCTTCTCCAGCAGCCAGTCGGTCGGGTCTGCCTTCAGTAATTTTTTCCAGCCCTGTTGTTTTGCCATTTTACCCTCGTTTAATCGTTATCACCCGCTCTTTCAGCTTCTTCGGCGAGCGCGGCACCCTGAATTTTCTGTTTTTGATTCGCGGTACGGCTGTTTCTTTTGCCCTCTCCGCCTGGGGCGCCCACTCGTAAGGAACGCGGTAGGCGTGGTAAAGCAGGGTTGTCTTAAACATCCGGTGTTCGTAAGGGCTGATGTATTCCCAGACTATTTCCTGTTCTTTTGTCACCTCGATTATCCGGCCGCCGTTGCCTTCCGTTATCAGAGTATTGCCGTTAGGCAGGCGTTGCGCTGAACTGACGAAGCTGCTGTAAAGTCGGACCACCCCCGCCCCCGGCCCCGGCGCCGGGTACTGCCATTTTACCTCTAGTGTCATCGGGTCCAGTTCCAGCACGCGCGAGGTGTCCCGCCGCGCGTTGTTGACGCCCTCCGGCGCGCCGGGGTTAGCGGCCCCGTAGCCCGCCGCCCCGCCGTTATCGAACATGAGGATGTTCCCCTCCCCCGGCAGTCCCCGCGGTATCAGGTGCGCGTGGTGC
>JAFGOC010000136.1 GCA_016926705.1 Dehalococcoidales bacterium
CGGCTGGTGGTATCCTTGAGTATAAAATCCTTCATTTCTAGAAAGGTTGGATTTTTCAAAATAATGGTATTGTCGGTTGTAAAAGGTATTGTGTAGTCGCTGAGATATACGCTCAAATCAGGAGGAAGCGGCGTTTTATCTACTCCCGACCGGATATCTTGATCCTGTGCCACGCCGATTCCCCCGGTGGGAATTAGCAAAGCGGCGAGAATCAATAGCGCGCCACAGAGAAACACCAGATTCCTTTTCATTTTAATAAAATCTATAACCATAACACTAAAAAAAACATAAAATTAACAGGAATAAATATAAACAATTTCTATATTTTCACTCTGTCTAACAAATTGATTGTAGTGAAGGGTAATTACTCTCAAGTCACAAAAACAGCATAAAAGATATCATCTGCGTCACAATGTTACGTTCTCCGATGGTCATAGTGATGTAATTATTACATTAATTATTCCAGAGATTTAACATAAAGTTGATGATTACTCTTCCTAGGAAGCTGCTTGATCAAGTTAAAATTGGGTAAACTGGAAAGCAACCACGCTTGAAGGAGTTTTTTATGCCCAGACACAACGACATCAAGAAGGTCAGGATTATAAGGTCGGGGCCGATTGTAATCGGCCAGACCTGTGAATTCGGTTATTCCGGCATCCAGGTGGTCACTGGACTTCTCAATAATTTACTAGCTCATGTCGCTGAAAAGGTCGGTACTCCAAAGGATATGGCTCTCCGGATGGGCGTCTAGTACACATGATACGCGAATTCATTATCGCAGCGATAGAGAAAGAGCCGGAAAAAGGCAGTCTTCACACCCAACTGGTGGCCTTCCGCGATAATCTCATTCCAGACCTCGACACGAATTCCTTCGCAGATATGTATGCCCAAGCTATCGCCTGTGGACTGTTTGCCGCCTCTATTCATCGAGGCTGGTGCATACTGCGGGTTAATTAGGGAGGCTAGGGACGTATTTGTCAATGGACCCTTCTATGCTTGCGTAGCAATGTGTGGCATCTCGTTCGAGAGGTTTCAGCGGGAAAAAGCTGCTGGAGATTCCGGCTGGCGTAATCGAAAAAGCTGAAGACGCCTTTATCAACCGTGACGCCGCGGCTGCCAGAAAAATCAGCGCTGAAGATGATACTATCGACCAGCTATACGACCAGGTCTTTAGAGAGTTACTCACTTTTATGGCTGAAGACCCGAAGACTATTACAAGAGCTACTCGCCTCATCTGGGTAGCCCACAATTTGGAACGCAGCGCCGATAGAGTCACAAACATCTGCGAGCGGGTGGTCTTTGTTGTAACCGGCAAGATGGAGGAAATTGGGGCTTCTAAGTATTAGACAGATACTTTAAGTCTCCGGGATAATTAGCTGACTTCTTGTTGTGCTCTTGCAAGCAGGATATAGCCCGTGCTGTAAGATAAACAAAACCTTTGAACTGGTATTCAGCCTCGGCGTTATATGGAGATGAATCGTAACAGGACAGGGATTCGAATCACCCTATCTTCAGTCGTGGGGGCTCGAACTAACTTAGCGTATGACGTTAAATTCAATACAAAAAGTTCTGTCTATTGTACAGCTTGCTCTACCAATAACCCTCCTCAAGCCTTTGCAGAGTTACTCTGGTAATATGTATTGAAGGAGGACTGGATTGAATGTTATCTGGGTAGTATCAGACACCCTAAGGTATTCGCTATATTCGTACATCATCCCCAAAAACCGGTGTTTTGCCCCGGGCCCACTGTTTTAGTAACTCTCCACTCTTCCGGATATACTCATCAAGACCCAGCCTTTTCAGCATAAGCAGGTTGTATATCTTGGTATTATGCCTCCTCACATCGGCCCTCTCACTAACGGGCGCCAGTTTCAGACACGGGAACTCCTCACATTCAAAGCAGAAATTTAAGCCTTTTTTGTTAACACAGCAATCGTAGGTTTGACAGAGTATATTCATGTGAGGTCTTCCCTGCATTGTTCGGCAACCGGCACAATCACCGCGGATCTTATCAACAGGTAGGTTCGCTCTTTCTGCTTCTTTCTGAATAACCACTTCATCATCGCAAACGCTATGTTCATACGCAGCGCAGCTAAGGCAACAATAACCACAAGGAGACACCAGTTGTGAATTCTCATTCTTAACCATTTTTCTCTCCTTCAGCTTATTTTTAGAAAATCAACATAGAGGATTATATCATAAAATAATTCAAGGTTATCTCACCTCTTCAGAACATATGCTGATAAATACGGAATATACTACCAATGACCATCAAGAGTGTCAACAAGAACAAATGACGGGTATTGGCCTTACGTTGAATAGGTGCCCGCCCACAGGCCAGTCATAAAGCTGCGGGCATTAACGCCGAGGACGCGTGTATTATAGCCGCCCTCCTGGACGATAAGCGTAGGAGTATGCAATTCACCAATCATCTTCCCCATTGCCTCGAAGTCACTGGCTTCTAGAGACCAGCTGCCGGTGGGGTCTTCACGGGCGGTATCCAGTCCGAAGGGAACGACGAGATAGCGGGGGCGGAACCTCGCGACCCGCTTCAAAGCGTCTTTAAGCTCGCGGCGGTAGGCTTCACCATCAACATCTTCCGGCAGCGGGATATTGACATTAAATCCGTTCCCTTCACCCCTGCCCTTTTCACTTACAAAACCGCTGAAATAGGGGTAGGCGAAGCCGGGATGTCCGTGAATCGATACGGTTAACACATCCGAGCGCTCATAGAAAATTTGCTGGTGGCCGTTGCCGTGGTGATAATCCACGTCCAGCATCGCCACTTTGCCGTACTTGCTAAGCAGGTTTGCCGCTATCGACGCCGAATTGAAATAGCAGAAGCCGCCGTAAGCGGCCGGTTCCGCGTGGTGGCCCGGCGGACGCACCAGGGCATAAGCCAGACGGTAACCTTCCAGGAGCTGCCTGGCCGCGGTTATAGCGCAGTCCACCGCCCTCTTGGCCGCGAGGTAGGCATTGCTGGTCAGCGGCGTGAAGGTATCGATGCAGTAGTAGCCGGCCCGTATGGGGAGGTCTTTAGGAGGCCGCGCGCGGTTGCGTACCGGGAAGACATAGGGATAAATGGCAGTCTTGGGGTCCAGCTTCCGGCAGACCTTCCATAGGTATTCGACAAAGCCGGGGTCATGGACGGCGGTGATATTCTTTTCCGAGTAATGCCGCGGAGTAATCCGTTGAAATAAGTCGGTCTTCTGCAATTCGTTCAGTATGGCTTTAATCCTGACAGGAGCTTCGACGTAGCCGCGTTCTCTGACATGATGAATATCATGGCGGTCGTTAACGACGAGCCTGATACGCCGGTCGGCCCGCACGGTGCGGCTGATGGGCGGCGGGGGCTTTTTTATATACCTGGGCGGGCGCAGCTGAACCGGGTCGTCCTTGAAGGACGCGACGACCATTTCAACGTAATCTGCAGGACAGACGCCTTTGTACTTTCTCTCGAGAATAGCGCGAACGATATCGCGGGTATAGTCACGCGGCAGCTTTACATCCAGTCCCAAGTCATCATACACAAGATAAGGCGGGTTATCATCACGGGGCTTCAGGGGAGTCTCGTAAGAGGTATTAACGATGGGACGGGCGCCATACCTTTCATAGAAACGCAGGCGAGCGATGTTCTGCTTACGTATAACGGGGTCACGGCTTAACTTGGGGTCATCGGGGAGACATTCGAAGAAAATACCGACCGCCTCCAAATCTAGAGCTTCTTCACGCACCCTCTCATAAAGAGCGCCGCCGATACCCCCGCCAGTCCTGCGCTGCGCCGCCGAAATGTAGTCGAGATAGCAGAAGTGAAGCGTCGGTTCATGAAACAGCAACGCGAAACCGTCCAGACGGCCTTTCAAGCCCTCGGCGACGAACAGGATAGAGCGGAAGCGGTATTTCATGGGGTCGCGGAGCTGCTCCGGCAGCTTATTGATATCCCGCTTTGATATCGTCGGGAACTGGTCGCGCAAAATAGCCTGTACCCGGCTGATAGCGTTCTGGTTAGCCGGGGTGATATCATCATAGACCCTTCTGATGCGGAACATGTAAAAACACCACCTGTATATGATTAACCTGCCGTGTTATGGCAATGAAACCATGCCGCGATTCAGCCATAATATTTAACCCCACCCCTACAACCCTACCACTAATATTATATATTATAGCTTCTTCTGGAGGATTAGTTTATCATCGCCGGGGGCATAGAAGTCCGGAATGCGGCAAATAACTTCATAGCCGCGGGCAAGGTAGAAACGCCGGGTATTCTCATATAACGGTACGGAGGAGGTCTCAATGAATATGTGGCGGCCGTTTACCTGTTTGATGGCCGTTTCCGCAAAATCCGATAAGGCTTTACCGATGCCCTTCCTGCGATTGACCCCATTAATGGCAATCCAGTAAATATTCCAGGTGCCGACGGTACAGGGGGTCTCGCCGTAGCAGATATAACCAACCACCTCGCTATTATCCTCGGCGACCTGGATGATATACCCCGACTTTTCGCCGTCGGCAAGATAGTCGTTGATAACGTCCTCGGCGACGGTTACCTCATAAGGTTTAAATTCGGGCGTATTATTCAATATCCGCAGCAGCGTCGGCTTGTCTGCGGGGGACATGGGGCGTATTTTCACAGTCATCTTTGTCTCACTCCAGAGCAAGTTCAATTATCTCTCCAATAAATTCAGCATAACTCATGCCAGCGGCTTTAGACTGACGGGCAGCGCCAGTGCCTGGGGAAATATCCGGGTTGGGGTTGACTTCAATAATATTAAGTTTGCCAACTTCATCCATGCGCATATCCATGCGGGCATAGCCCTGACCGACGACCAGCCTAAAGGCGGATGTGGCAGTTTTGGATATATGTTCAAGTTCCGAGACAGTGACTTCAGCCGGACAGACAACTTTCGTACCCTCAAAATAAGGGCTGCCCGGCTCCCATTTGGCGGCGAAGGTTAAAATGCGGGGCACCTCCGGCGGTAACGAGTATACAATTTCTGATATCGGCAAGACACTGCACTGCGAATTGCCCATGACGGTGGCGTTGAACTCGCGGCCGCCGAGATAATGCTCGACGAGAGCGCCGCTGTGGAAAGAGTCCGAGATAAACCGCACCTGCCTCTCCAGAGACCGGAAATCCCTTACCAGGCTATCGGCGGAGATACCGTGGCTGGCATCTTCGGCGCGGGGCTTGACGATGCAGGGGAAATCCAGCTTAAAGTCGTGCAGGTTATTAATGGCAAGCACTTGAAAGTCCGGGGTAGGAACAATTGACTTCTTAAGAACTTTCTTGACGGCAGCTTTATCCAGCGCCAGTCTTAAAACAGAAGGCCGGCAGCCGGTGTATTTTATACCCAATTCCGTCAGGGTTTCCGGCACCAGCACTTCCGTTTCCGGTTCGCCGCAAAAGCCTTCAAAAAGGTTAAAAACAACGCCCACGTCAAGGGCGGCGAGTTTTTGCCGTGCCACATTAAAGGGCGGCACTAGAGGCAGCAAAGACACTTCATGACCCAGTTGGCGTAATGCCTCTTCCACGGCTTTGACGGCATCAAGAACCCCCAGCACCGCTTTTTCTTCGTTAGCGCGGTCATAGCGGGAGGGGATGGGCTCGTTATAAACGACGGCTACACGCTGACGCATTGCGGGTACCTCTGCAAAGCGGCGTCGAGCACGGCGCCGATAACATCGTCATGAGTCCAGCCCAGCTTGAGCGCCATAATAATCAGGTCGCTGTAACTGCCCAGTCCGGGCAGTGGATTAATTTCCAGAAAATAAGGAGTATCGTCCCGCCCGATGCGGAAATCCACCCGGGAGAAATCACGACAGCCCAGCACCTTGAAAGCCTTAAGGCTGTACTGCTCCAGCTTATCCAGCACCGGCACGGGCAGTTGGACCGGTGATTCATACTCAACGAGATTAAGATAGTCACGTTTGACTTCAACGGAATAAACGAAACGTTGTTCTTTCTTCTTCGGCAGGATGCGCATCATACCCACGAGTTTAGGGGGAGAATTACCAATGATGCCGACCGTTACCTCGTCGCCGCTGATAAATTCCTCGACCATAACCGGCTGTTGATAATTTTTTAAAATCCTGGTTATCTCCTCTTCTGTCTGCGGTGCGCTTTCCACCAGAGAGGTAAGGCGGATACCCTTGCTGGAACCCTCATAAGCCGGTTTGACGATAGCCGGGAAGGGGAAACCCTGCCAGTCCAGCCGCTCCATCTCCAATTCATCTTCAACGGTAAGCCAGCGTGGCGTGGGAATACCCACCGAAGCCACAAGCCTTTTGGCAGCGACTTTATCCAGGCACACCGTGAGACAAAGGGGGTCGGAGCCGGTATAGGGGATATCAAGCATCTCCAATACAGAGGGGACCTGCGCTTCACGACTGCGGAAGTCACCCCGGCCCTCCGAGATATTGAACACGATATCCACCGACTCGCGGCGGATATTATCCAGGAACTCTATGCCGCCACCCAGCTTAACGACCTGGTGTCCCTTCTTTTCAAGAGCGCCAGCTATTATTGCCACCGTTTCCGGCGAGTCGTATTCCTCCAGGGCGTCGTCGGGAGCATGACGGTCAGCTACGGCAGACTTAAGATCGTATGACAAGCCTATCCGCATCTGCCTATCCTTCGACTTTTACGGGTTGACTGGCATCCGCCAGCAGACTATCCACGACACCGCTCATCGCAGGTTCGGCAACAGCCTTTTGCCGCGAGCCGGGGTTGCGGTAACGGAAGACTTTGCCTTCGTAGTTTTTCAGGAGCAGCTCGTCTTTACTCATGGAAAGAACGTAATTAGGCTGCAGAGGCACTTTACCGCCGCCATCGACAAGGTCAATGACGAAGTTAGGCACGGCAAGGCCGGAGGTGTGCCCGCGCATACCTTCAATTATCTTGATACCCGTCTCAACGGAAGTACGCAGGTGTTCCGTACCCTGTACCTCATCACACTGGAACAGGTAATACGGGCGCACTTTAGCCTTCAACAGGGCCTGGCAGAGCCGGGTCTGGGTCGTTACGTTATCGTTGATGCCGCGCAAAAGGACCGTCTGGTTATTCACCGGCACGCCGGCCCGCAAGACGCGGTCGCAGGCGTCAGCCGCCTCGGGGGTCACCTCATTGGGGTGGTTGAAGTGGGTATTAAGCCATATCGGGCCGTATTTGGAAAGCATATTGCACAATTCGGCGTCGATACGCTGGGGCAGTACCACCGGGAACCGCGAGCCGATACGGATTATTTCTATATGTTTTATAGCTCTTATGCGTGAGATAATGGACTCCAGCTGGGTGGTGGAGAGTGTTAGCGGGTCGCCGCCGGAGAGGATAACATCGCGGATTTCAGTATGCTGACGCAAATATACCAGCATCGCTTCAATTTCAGTGTCAGTACGCGTCCAGGCACCGTGCCGCCATTCTCTTTTACGGGTGCAGTGGCGGCAGAACATGGGGCATATATCCGTGAGCACCATCAGCACCCTGTCCGGGTAGCGGTGTACCAGGCCGGGTACAACGGAGTCTTTCTCTTCGGCGAGGGGGTCTTCCAAGCCAAGGGAACCCATGGAAATTTCCTCGATGCAGGGAACCGCCTGTTTCCTGATGGGGTCGTTAGGGTCATCGGGGTTGATAAGCGACAGGTAATATGGGGTAATGGAGATGGGATAACGCTGGATTACCGAGCTTATTTGCGCCTGCTCCGCAGCTGATAGCGGTATCAGCTCGACAAGCTGCTCTAAAGAGGTAATGCGATTACGGAACTGCCATTTCCAATCTTTCCAGCAGCTATCCGTGACGTTCCAGAAAAACCGGTATCTGCCGGAGGCTTGAGTACTGGGAGGCTCTTCCTCGATATTCTTAACGATTTCCCTATTACCGGGAGGTTCTTCAGTATCAACTACGGGACAGGTAAGGGACATGACTTTCTCGGGTGTGTGGCCGGTTTGAATCTTCGGAGCCACCGATGCTATTTTCACTTTTACTTTCTCAACACTCCTTAATATGTGTTATTTTTGTAATATACGTAATATCTAATTCATTACTCTATTGTGTTAACTTGACATTCCTGTTATAATATATAGGAATAATAATTCCTAAATATAATTATACAACATTATAAAAAATTGTCAATAGTATTTTAGGTTAATTATTAAAGCAGCGATAGTAATAATCTAAGCAGGGTAAGGAGGTAACCAATATGCCGGGATGGAAATTTGTGACCAATCACGCCCTAGTCTTATGCCTCATTGCCCAGCAGCCGCGTGTAACAGCGCGCGAAATAGCCGCAAATATCGGGATAACCGAAAAAGCCACCCGCAACATCATCAACGACCTGGAAGCTGACGATTATATCACCAAGAAGAAAGAGGGCCGGCGCATCCGTTACACTATCGACCCCGAGATGCCGCTAAGGAGCGAGATGCAGCAGGATAAAGCCATCGGTGACCTGCTGGAAACGCTCGGCTGGAAAAGGCGGCGTAGTCGAAGGGAAAAAGAGGTTGCCGTTTAACGCAGTCGGGTCAAGCCTTAGCTAACGCCACCTGACAATTTTCAACTTAAATTTTTATCGAAGTACTCAATTACAGAGTGCTTTTTTATCATCGCACATAACATCCCAAGCATTTCACGGCGACACCATGTTTGTTATATAATAGTGGCGGTAAAAATCATCAACTTATTTCAGGAGGTAATTATGGACCTGGGATTAAAGGGCAAGGTAGCGCTGGTAACCGGCGCCGGCAGCCAGATAGGCTTCGGCAAGGAGATTGCCCTGCTGCTGGCCAGGGAAGGCTGCGACGCCGTAGCCGTTACGGACATTAACATAGACGACGCCAAGCTGACCATGGAAGCGATTAAGAAGCTCGGCAAGAAATCGATAGCGGTCAAAGCTGACATCACTAAGCAAGCCGATGTCGCCGCGCTGGTCAAGCAAGTAATAGACGAATATAAAAAAATAGATATCCTGTGCAATGTCGCCGGAGGCATCGCCAGCCGCGTACAGTATGACCAGGCTAAACAGGAAGACTGGGATAAAGACATTTATCTTAACCTCCACAGCATCCTGCTTACCTGCCAGGCCGTCCTGCCTTACATGAGAGAAAAGAAGTCCGGGGCCATCGTTAATATCGGCTCGGGCAGTACACGCATGTACGGTCACGGCACGGGCAACACCTATGCTATCGCCAAATCCGGTGTAGATACCTTTACAAAACAGCTCGCTTTCAACGAAGCCAAGAATGGCATACGCTGCAACTGCGTGGCACCCGGCCCGGCGCCCACCAATTTCATACCCGGCCCGGATAAAAAGGCTATGGTGGACATGCTGGCTAAGACGATTCCAATGGGTCGAGGCGCCACCCAGGCTGATATCGCCAACGCCACGGCCTTTTTCGCGTCCGAACTTTCCGGCTACGTCACCGGCCAAATACTGCATGTTTCCGGCGGTTCGGTACTGGACTAAGCAAGATTTAAACATAGAGGAGGGAACATGGACCTCGGGTTTAAAGGCAAGACGGCCCTAGTGACTGGCGCGGGCAGCCAGATAGGCTTCGGCAAGGAGATTGCCCTGCTGCTGGCCAAGGAAGGCTGCGACGCCGTAGCCGTCACCGATATCAATCTTGAAGATGTAAAGAAAACGGAGGCAGAGGTTAAGAAGCTGGGCGGCAAATCAATCGCCCTCCAGGCAGATATAACTAAAAAGTTCGAAGTGGACGCCATGGTGAAAAAGGTCGTGGACGAGTGCGGTAAAATCGATATTCTGTGCAACGTGGCCGGTGCTATCCTCCATAAGGACTATGTCCCCCTGGACGAGCAGAAAGACGAAACATGGACGAAGCAAATGGACCTCAACCTGTTCGGTACCATGTATGTCACACGGGCGGTGCTTCCCCACATGAGAAAACAGAAGTCCGGCGCTATCGTGAATATCGGCTCCGGCAGCACCCGCCAGTATGCCTTCGGCGTAGGGGTTTACGCTATTTCAAAGTACGCCATCGACCTTTTTACCAAACAACTGGCCTACCAGGAAGGCAAGAACGGCATACGCTGCAACTGCATCGCCCCGGGACCGGCACCGACCAATTTCGGGGCGGTCTTAAGGGAAGGCATGCCCCCTCCCCCACCGGAACAGTACAACAAGATGCGGGAAGAAATGCTGAAGGCTTTCCCGCTCGGCAGGATGGGCACACCGGCGGATATCGCCAATATCACCGTCATTATGGCATCGGAGACGACCAACTATATCACCGGGCAGGTGATTCAAGTTTCCGGCGGCAACGTGATGTGACCGGGCAGAGTGCCAACCGGAAATCTAAAAAAAATATTTCTAAACGTCTTTCCAGCTTGATTTTAAGGTCTGTCAAGAGGGATTCATAGTACTTTTTTCAGACACAGTCGGGCCGTCGGCAAGTATTGACAGGCGGCGAAACCGGTGTTAAGATAGGGGTAGAAGCTCGTGACACAACCTGAATAATGCTTCGGGAGGTGCTCTATGAGACTTCACGAGCTATTCGGAGTGTGGCAAGTGGACTGTAGGGGCCCTACCACGTAGTGGGGCGAGCGGAAAACGGACCCGGCTCGTAAATTGAACTGGGGCTAGATCTGCAAGGCAGACGCCCGGTACGGTAAATTACCGAAAGTGAGTTGAGTCCGTTACCAGTAGAAAATTTTAGCGGGGGTCGTTAATGCGGCCCCCGCTACTTTTTGAGGGAAATCGATTAGCTAATTGCTATCGGGGTCGGTCAGTCCGGTCTTCTCCATCAGAGCATGATAGAAGTCGGCGATATCTTCGTCGTAGATTTCACTCTCGGCCTGGATAAAAGGCGTGGTCAAAGCTTCGCGATAAATCTTTTCTATATCCGTTATGAGACCGACCAGGCTTTGCGTAACATTTTCAGACTCATCGGGGAGAGGCGCTTCTTCAGCGAACGCTGGTAATACCGGCTTGACGCCGTAAAGTATCAAAAAACAGATAACGACACCGCAGATGAAGCTAATTGCCATTTTCATTTTGTTCCCCAGCTCCTGTAAGCAAGCAACAACTGATTACACTTTAATTCTGACACAGGAGCATAAAAGGCAATGTAAAGACTATAAAGAATCTATAAAGACGGGGTTAATTTTATATAAAGAATAACTCACAAAATTGTGATGTTTATGATAAAATGCCAGTAGGAGGCAAAATGATGCAACGCATACGGATTGTACCTGCCATTCTTGCTAACGATATAGCTTCTCTGGAAAAATTCGTACGTGTTGCCGAAGCTTTCGCGGACTTCGCCCAGATAGATATCATGGATGGAAAGTTTGTGCCTTCGCATAGTGCCTCTTATGCACAAATAGCCGCTGTGAAACCTAAATTTAAGTGGGAGGCGCACCTGATGGTGCATCACCCGGAGAACTACCTGGAAGGTTTTAAAGGCGCCGGGGCGGAGAAAATCGTTTTTCATTATGAAGCCACGCCGTCGCCAAATAAAACGATAAAAGCCATCAGGAAGTTAGACATGCAGGTTGGTCTGGCCGTGAATCCGGAGACCACCATCAGCGTTATTGCCGGATTGGTCAAGCAGGTGGACAGTGTCCTCTTCCTCGCCGTCAACCCGGGTTTCTACGGCGCCAAATTCATCCCCGAGGTGCTGGATAAAATCGTCGAGTTCCGCAAGACCTATCCCAAGATGGAAATCGGCATAGATGGGGGTATAAAAGAGAGTAATATCGCGGAGATAGCCCGGTCCGGCGTGGACGTGATTTGCGTGGGGAGTGCCATCTTCAGGCAACCGGACCCTGCCGCCAGCTACCGGCGACTTGTCGAATCAGCAACGTCGGCAACTACATGACATGAAAAACAGACGCGGTAAGGCGTCGTCTTTGAATTATTGCTGCTCTGATTTCTCCTCTGAACCCCAATCAAGCATTATCTGCTTTAGTTTCTGGGCAAGCTTTGGATTGGAGCGGAGTCGCTGAATAAAAACTGGACATCCTTCCAGCAGTGAGTTCTGCGCGGCGGTGGCCATGCTGGAGAGCAGGTTCTGCGTCACGGAGTCGATCTGGGGCGCATTAGTACCGGGGCTCGCCTGCTCCAGCTGACGCCGGATATCCTCGGTAGTGAACTTCATCGGCACCACGCAGGCTTTATACCAGGGACACTCCTTACACTGGACTATCCCGTAGGCTTCATTGACAATATCATCCATCTTCTACCGCCTTTTTATTGCTGTGTTATAAGAGCCAGTCTCTGTTCAATCTGAACTTTACTCTGGAATGGTCCCATTATGGCACTTTTTATTATACCATCTTTATCAATAAAAAGGGTGGCGGGAATTCCCATGACGCCGTATCTATTGCCAACCTCTCCGGTCGTGTCCAGCAATACGGTAAAGGAAAGCCCGTTTTGCGCCATAAACAGACGGACGTCATCAGCGCTTTCCTGCAGGTTTACAGCCAGTATTACAAGTCCTTCCTGTATCCACTTATCATCTTCAAATATTTCTTGAAACAGGGGCATCTCATAACGGCAGGGAGCGCATCGGATAGCCCAGAAATTAAGCAGCACCGGCTG
This sequence comes from Dehalococcoidales bacterium, assembly GCA_016926705.1. Taxonomy (GTDB): domain Bacteria; phylum Chloroflexota; class Dehalococcoidia; order Dehalococcoidales; family RBG-16-60-22; genus RBG-13-51-18. Next base: position 12,558 of record JAFGOC010000136.1, read on the forward strand.
TCCCCTAAAATCACTTAACGCAATCTGCTGCCCGTCTAGATTAGACAACTTAAAATCAGGCGCTATTAGTTCAGGCGTGTCGTCAGTTTCGGAACTCGTACAACCGCTTAACAATGGAGCAGCAATCAATGCCGCCATTATCAACATTGATATAAAAATTCTCATAAATCCTCCTTTTACGCTTACGCTGTTAGTCAAGAAATCCATCCTAACTTATTTGTCAGCACCAGGATACCCATAATAATTAATAGAAAAGCACTGATAAGCTGTATAACGCCGGAATACCGGTTAATGCGTTTCAGGAGAGGGCGAAGGGCGTCAAAGGCTGCCCCGATAACGAGGAATGGCAGCCCCAACCCGAGAGAATATATAGCTAATAAATAAGCGCCCTCCCACGCCGTTGCCTTTACAGAGGCTAGCGTCAATATGCTGCCCAGCACCGGCCCGATGCAGGCCGTCCAGCCCATTGAAAATGAACCTCCAATGATGAAAGAGCGGAAGTAACTCGTGGCTTTGCCGACATTAGCTTTCAGTCTTTTTTCGTAATTAAGCCACGGCACTTTCATAGCCAATAACAGGAATACGCCGAAGGCTATCATCAGGCTGCCGGCAATTTTGCGCAAAAGGCTAACATCCGGGATTATGGCATGTCCGGTTACTCCCGCAATTACACCCAGGAGTACGAAAACTGTGGTAAAACCCAGTACAAAGCTCAAGGAATGTATGAATACGGCAGGGCGGAAACCCTTACCCTCAAAAATCTCCGGGCCGTAAAGGCTGGCTAAATAAACCGGCACCATCGGCAGGACACAGGGAGATAGGAAGGACAACAATCCCGCGCCAAGGGCAACCAATACGGTAACATTCTCATCCACTACGACCATTCTATAACGTATGTGAATAAACTGCCAGAATTTATAAATCGCGTAATAAGTATGGACAAAATTAATGTTACGTCATATAATCCTCTATGCGGGTGTTAGACCCGTGAAAGCAGCTTGGGGCACCGGAAATGGAGGCCCACACTAACACAGTGAGGAGGAAACAATGTCGCTTTATATTATGATGAGCACCCTGACCGATGAAGGTCGAAAAACGGTAAAATCCAATCCACTTAGAATTAAAGAGGTAAACAAAGAAGTCGAAGCCATGGGCGTGAAAATCATCGCCCAGTACGTTACCCTGGGGCAGTACGACTTCATCAATATCCTGGAAGCCCCAAATAATGAAGTTATTTCTAAAGTAGCAATCGAGCTTGGTTCCCGCGGCACTCTCCAGACCAGCACCCTCGCCGCCCTGACGCTGGATGATTTTATAAAAGCTCTTAAATAGTGATGTCGGTGATAACTACGAACCGGTGCCCCCCGGCCGCGCGACTGCTCAAGCCACCGCAACAACTGGAGGAAAATAATAAGACCTCTTAGCTTTACCCAGATTTCTCTTTACCAGCAATGCCCCTGGTGCTATAAGCTGCAGTACATCGACGGCCTCAAGGCTAAAGCGAAGTGGTATTTCAGCTTCGGCACTTCCATGCACAGTGCCGTGGAGCGTTTTTTTAGAGTACGCATGCCGCCGGCACCTTCGCTGGAAGAACTGCTGCAGTTTTACGAGCAGGGCTGGCTTTCACAGGGATACGAATCGCCGGAGGACGAGGCCAGATACAAGGAATACGGTAAGGAAATTTTAAAACGTTTCTGGGAAATCCACGCCCCCGATTTCCGCCTGCCGATAGCACTGGAACGCAGTTTTTATATTGATATCGAAGGGATTAAGTTGAGGGGGTTCATCGACAGGGTGGACAAGCTGGACAGCGGCGGGCTTTCCATCATCGACTACAAGACAAGCCAGGAGCTTTTTACGACCGACTACCTGGAAAATGACCTCCAGCTGACGATTTACCAGATGGCCGCCGAGCAGACCTGGAACCTGCCGGTGGAAAAACTGACGCTCTACCATTTGCGGTCGAATACCGCCTGCACCTGCCTGCCGCGAGGGAAAGAACGCATCGACCAGGCCAGGCAGCTGGTGCTGGACGTGGCTGAAAACATTAATCGGGGGAATTTCCCTGCCACTGAACATGAGTTTTGCCCCTGCGATTTCCCGGAGCACTGCCCCTACTACCGCCATTTGCATATAAAAACCGAAGAACAGCCGGACCGGCAGGAACCCCTGCCCGGTATCGCCGCCGCCGACGCCGTCGAGAAATACGCCGAAGTACAGTCGCAAATCAAAGAACTGGAAGCGCAGCTTGAAGATATTAAGCAATCGATTATCGACTACAGCCAGTCGGAGGGATTGAACCGGGTTTACGGCAGCAAAAATGAAATCACCTATAAACTCATGGAGAGAACGGGCTTTAGTGGGGACGAGGTCAAAGCCGTCCTGGAACCGGAGGGTCTATGGGAAAAGGTACTGGGGCTCGACCAGTCGCTGGTAAAGAAGCTTATGGCAGATAAAGCAACACCCGCTGAAATCAAGAAAAAACTGGAAACGCTGAAACGTATTACCTCCAGCTACCCTCAATTGCGGCTGCGTAAAACAGGCTCTGAAGAAGAGTGAGGCAATAACCATGGCAAGACTGCTGCTGATAAGGCACGGCACCACCAGACTGCATAAAAACGACCGCTTCTGGGGCTGGACGGACGTACCCTTGAGCAGTACCGGCATCAAGCAGGCGGGAAAACTGCGGAACCGCCTGTCAGGTGAGAAAATCACCACTGTTTATACCAGCACGCTAAGTCGCGCCAGCGACACTGCGGAAATCATCGCCGCCGGACACAAGGCGAAACTGACCGCCTTGGACGAGCTTTGCGAGTGCAATTTCGGATTTATAGAAGGTCTAACCTTTAAAGAGATAGAGCATCAATTTCCAGAGCTGGCTGAAGAGCTGGCAAGCTGGAAAACGGTCTCTTTTCCCGGCGGGGAAACGCTCGACCAGCTAAACGAACGCGTAAGAAGCTTTGTAAAAACACTGGAAGACCTTAAGGCTAAAGACACCGTGGCTATCGTCTCTCACGGCGGGACGTTGCGGCTGTTAATCTGCAATTTACTGGGGGTAGATATCCAGCACTGGCAGCAATTCCGCATCGATAGAGCGTCATTGAGCATTATAGAGACCTATCCCCAGACGGCTATCCTGCTCTCGCTCAATGATGTTACCCATCTCAAGAAATAAGGAAGGTAATATGTTCAAAGCATTCGCTTCGTGGAGCGGGGGCAAGGACGGCTGCCTGGCGCTATACCGGGCCAAGCAGGCGGGTATGGATATCCGGTTCCTGGTAAACATGGTCTCGGAGGACGGCAAGCGCTCGTGCAGCCATGGCATCCGGTCGGTGATAATTAAAAAGCAGGCCGAGGCGCTGGGCATACCCATCGTGCAGAAGCCTACTACCACCGATACCTACGAACAAATATTCGTCGGTACGCTCAAGGAATTGAAAAAGAAAGGCGTTACCGACGGCGTCTTCGGCGACATAGACTTCGACCCGCACCGGGAATGGAACGAAAGGGTCTGCGGTGGAGCCGGCATAAAAGTCCACCTCCCCCTCTGGCAGGAAGACCAAACCAAACTCATGGAAGAATTCATCGACGCCGGATTCAGGTCTGTGGTCATTGCCGTGAAAGCCGACCTGCTGGGGAAGGAGTACCTGGGCAGAACCGTCGACAGGCAATTCATCACCGATTTAGCTAGAGTCGGTAAAGGCATCACCCCCTGCGGCGAGGCCGGCGAGTACCACACGCTGGTCGTCGACGGGCCGATATTTGAAAAACGACTGGAAATTATAGAATCTGAAAAGATAAGCCGCGGCGAGCACCACTTCCTGGAGATACTGAAGACCAAACTGACCGCAAAAAAGGCGGCACTGAAAAGATGACCAAGATAATAGCCAGAGTGATATCGCAAAAGGGCGTTTGCGACGCCGGCCATAAGGTCGGTGATGAGTTCGTCATCGGGCAGACGACGCCGGAGGGGATGTGCTCATGGGCATTTTATACATTATTTCCTTTCGCCGAGCCGCTGCAGTTCGGCGGTAAATTCCCGTGGGAAAAAGACCCCTCCAAAGCGAGAGTAGCCTGCCCGGACGCAGATAACCCCGTTATCTTCGAGCTGCGGAGAGTAGAATAGCCGCCATGGCATGGCTTAGAGAACTTTCAATCAATAAGGACCGCGTTTACCGGGGAATCGTGAAGACAGGACGGGGCGGTGCCATAGCGGAAATGGAACAGCCCCTCTTTACGGAAGGCTTCAAGAAATTAACCGGACTGGACGTTATATCCGGAACGCTCAATATAAAAATGGTCGAACCGCTTGACCTTAACCTCTTAAGATACCTGAAGTTTGCCGATATCGGCTGGGATTTCGACCCGAAGACCCAGGGAATCGACTATAAAGGCGAAATCGGGATGTACTACCGGCGGGCAACCGTCAAGAGCAAATACAAGGCCTGTGTCCTGGTATTCACCTGGGTAACGGATATATACACCGACGTGGAACTGGTGAGCCCGTACCACCTGCGCACGGTGCTCAAACTAAAAGACGGGGATAAAATAAAGTTTACGTTTGACAAGGAATAGGGCAACAAAGCATTACTGCCGGCCGTCAGAAAGCCAGCATTATCAATTCTTTAACGTTCCACCCCACTACCATCAGCAATAGCATGATAGCGGGAATCAGCCACCTGCCGGGCACAAAATAACTGATAACGACGGGTATAACAAATTTGAAAATCGCCAGCTTGTAGGTGGAGTCCATAGACGCTTTCATGACGGGATTAAGCTCTATCCAGCCGTAACGCGCCGCCAGCGCCGTCAACACCAGGTCCACCACCTGCAGCGAGAGAAAAACTATCTTAAGAACCGTATCGACTTTATCGCGCCGACGGCTCCTGACTAGGATACTTGAGATTGGTCCTGCAATACGCTGGCCAAGTGACATAGTTGACTTCTTTCTCTTTCAGCATATCCGGTTATTCAAAAACACGGGATAAATTTAGCCGGCGTTAATATGAACAAAGTGTAAAAATCCGCCCGTCGCGTAGAGTTTTTGCCCGTTCCTGCCCTGTGCTATACTTAGGTAAGATTTTAAGAGAGGCTAATTGTTTGACCGGGCAGGAAGAAATCGAACAGAAAATAGACAAGCTGCGGACGGAAATAAACCGGCATAACTACCTGTATTACGTACAGGACAACCCGGAAATCAGCGACGCCGAGTATGACCGTCTAATGCAGGAGCTTAAGGGACTGGAGGAAAAGTACCCGCAGTTCCTTACGCCTGATTCGCCGACACAGCGCGTGGGGGCCGCCCCGCTGGAGGCCTTCGGGGTGGTGGAGCATCCCCTCCCCCTGCTGTCGCTGGCCAACGCATTCTCCGACGAGGAACTCATAGCCTGGTACAAACGCACGCTGAAACTGGTCGGCGAGCGACTTTTCGACTTCGTCGGCGAGTATAAAATCGACGGCCTGGCGGTAGCTTTGACATATATCAACGGGCAGTTCACGACCGGCGCCACACGCGGCGACGGCTTAAGGGGGGAGAACATCACGCAGAACTTGAGGACTATCCGCAGCATCCCTCTCTCCGTGCCCAAGGACGCGCCGCCCCGCTTCGAGGTGAGGGGGGAAGTCTATCTATCCAAAGCCGGTTTTAAAAAGCTTAACAAAGAAAGGGAGGAGGAGGGGCTGTCCCTCTTTGCCAATCCCCGCAACGCCGCCGCCGGTTCGGTGAGACAGCTGGACTCGCGCATCACCGCTAAACGACCACTGGATATCTATATCTACATGCTGGGCTACGCCGAGGGTAAGTCCGTCCCTCCGACACACTGGGAAACGATGGAATGGCTGAAAACGATGGGCTTCAAGATTAATCCCGATAACCGCAGACTTGTCAACATCGAGGAAGTGAAGGAATACTACCGCAACCTAGAAAAACGACGGGAAAGTCTCCCTTATGAAGCCGACGGCATCGTGGTGAAGATAAACCAGCTCAACCTGCA
>JAFGOC010000017.1 GCA_016926705.1 Dehalococcoidales bacterium
ATGGGAAAAATGAATATCGCCGACCATCACCGTCCGCAGGACGGGCAGTTCTCGATAAAGACCAAAGGCCGTTTAATCGATGTCAGGGTAGCCATCATCGCTACCGTTTGCGGCGAGATGGCGGTCTTGCGCCTTCTGGATAAGTCAAGGGCGTCGCTGAATTTAACCGAGCTTGGGTTTCTGCCCGAAAGCCTGGCGACCTACGAAAATATGCTCAAGGTGCCTTACGGCGTTATCCTGGTAAGCGGCCCTACCGGCGCCGGCAAGACAACCACGCTTTACGCCTCGCTGAATTCACTCGACCAGACTTCACGCAATATCATCACCGTCGAAGACCCGGTGGAGTACCGGTTTTCCGCCATCAACCAGATACAGGTCAACACGCGCGCAGGAATTACTTTCGCCAGCGGGTTGAGGTCGATTCTGCGACTAGACCCCGATGTTATTTTAATAGGAGAGATACGCGATGCGGAAACCGCTAACATCGCTATTCAGTCAGCCCTGACGGGCCACCTGGTACTATCCTCAATACACGCCAACGACTCCGTAGGCGTGGTACTGCGCCTGCTAGACCTAGGCGTGGAGCCCTTCCTGGTGTCGTCAGCACTTATAGGGGTAGTCGCCCAGAGGATGGTGCGGCGTATCTGCTCTCACTGCTCTCATCCCGTCAAAGCTTCTCCAGAAGAGACGATGATTTACGCCCAGGAGATGGGCGAGGAAAAAACCGAATTTCTTGAAGGAGCCGGCTGCAAATCCTGCTCCAACAGCGGCTACCGGGGCAGAACAGGCATATTCGAGATTCTCACCAATAACGATAATATCAAGGCTTTACTCCTGAAGGAGGCTTCCGCTTCAGAATTGCGCACCCAGGCCATCAAAGACGGCATGGTGACACTGGTAAAAGACGGCATGAAAAAAGTAAAGAAAAACATAACTACTCCTGCGGAAGTCCTGCGCAATGCTTACACCGTTGTCTAGGAGTGACGAACGATTTAATGCAATGACATAAAGCCGGGGAACAACAATGCTTTATCAATATATCGCCTGCAGCGAGTCCGGAGAAATAGTCAAAGGAAAACTGACCGCCAGCAGCGAAGACTCAATCGCCGAGATGATGGGGGTGGCCGGCTACCGCCTGATTAACCTGCGTCCTTTCGTGCCTTTCTTGAGCCTGGAGAAGTTAACCAACCAACTATTCCCGGTCAAACCACACGATGTAATCATGCTTTTCCGCCAGATGGCTTTGCTGCTGGAGTCCGGCGTGAACATCGTTACTTCACTGGAGCTGATGCAGGAACAAATTACGAACCGCACTCTAAGAAAGGTCATTTCCGAAGTTATCGCCGATATCAGGGCAGGCAACCAGCTTTCGGTAGCGATGAGCAAGCACCCGGATGTGTTTCCTATCCTTGCCTGCCGGTCATTGAGTATCGGCGAGCAGACCGGAAGCCTCGAGACGATGCTTCGGCAGGTCTCCGACTACATGGAGAAGGAAATCGTGGCCAAGAAAGGAATCAAGGGCGCGTTAATGTATCCGGCCATAGCTCTTTTCGTTACCGTCATCGTCGTCGGTGTACTTATGTTCTTCGTGATACCGGCTTTCGCCGGTTTTTATTCAGACCTGGGTGCAGAGCTGCCTGCCATTACTCAAATAATGCTGGATTTATCCATAATACTGCGGGAGTACTTCATGATAATATTCCTGGTTATATTAATCATCACAGGTCTGACATTTATCTATTTCAGGACAGCGGACGGGAAATACAACCTCGATAAAATTATGCTGCGCATACCGCAGCTGGGAAGGGTGAAACATCTTAACGAGCTATCCCGCGCCGCCCGGAGCATTGCTCTCCTGTACAGTGCAGGTCTGCCGCTGACGGAAATTATGCCGCTGGTTATACAGGGGTGCAACAACCGGGTGGTGGCGCAGGCCTTAAACGACGTCCAAACAGATATGCTAAAAGGGGAGGGGCTGGCCAAGCCGATGTCAAAAAACCGACTATTCCTGCCGATGATGGTACAGATGGTAAAGGTAGGTGAGGAAACGGGCAATCTGGACGCATCGCTGCAGGCGGTGGCAAATAACTACGAAGTGGAGGCCCAGGACAAGACCAAGTCACTGATTGCCATGATACAGCCGATGATGACCGTTGTTATTGCCGGCATTGTCGGCGTGATTGCTTTATCGATGGTCTCGGCAATGTATTCGATGTACGGGCAAGCATTTTAACCGGGCCGAATGATAGGGACATAAAAATGAAGGGTTTCAAGTTCAGTAAAACAGGGCTGCTCATTCTGGCAACAGGTGCGTTCATCGTCGTACTGGCAGGGCTTGGCGTCACGCGTTTCAGCCAGACATCGGAGCAGGACAGTCTTAACGAGGCCCTGGCTATATCAGAGACGAGACTGGACCTTATGAACCTTCAGCCATTACAGGTACAGATGGCCGAACTCGAAGAACAGCTCGATGAAAGCGAAATCCTGCTGGCAGAAGCAAAACTAAGGCTGGTCCAATCAGTAATCAGCGTTAATGTTACCGATAAATTTTATGAAATCGCTGCCTATCACGGCATAATAGTCGATACCATAAGCACAACGAAGAACCAGGCGCAAGATTACACAGGCGTTCCGTGCACCATGATAACAATTAACGCCATGGTAACCGGAGACCTGGAGCACGTTATCGATTTTATTGCCGGTCTGAACAATAATTTCACGACCGGTTTTGTGCAGTCGGCCCAGATAGCCATTGAGGATGAGGAGGACGAAAGCGGGACTATATCCAATATCACGATGATTGTCTATACGTATGAGGGTAACTAGATATGCCGGGAAAAATTGTATCATTATATATAAATGATGTCAGCCTTAGATTGATGGTGACGCGGGGCAAGCGCATCGCCACGCTGGCTGAAGCGCCGCTGGATACCAGCCTGGCGGATATAGACACGAAAGAAAAAGAGGCCCAGCTGGCCGAAAAAATAAGGAGACTGTTCCAGTTAAATAAAGTAAGCGCCAAGAGGATAATCCTGGGCCTAAGCGGACTGCATTGTCTGACGCGCCCCCTGGTCCTGCCGCAACTGCCCCGGGCAATGCTAAAAGAGGCAATAATCAGAGAATCACAGCGCGTTTTGCCGATGCCAATCGACCAGCTCTACCTTTCCTGGCAGTTAATATCCACTCTTGAAGATAAACTATATGTATATATAATAGCTTTGCCACGTGAAATGGCCGATATGGTCATACGTGTAGTCAACCAGGCAGGATATAAACCCTACCTGATGGATATCAAACCCATGGCACTGGCGAGGCTATCCAGGGAGAGCAACGTCGTTGTTGTAGATGTTCAAGATAAAGAATTCGACATCGTTATTATAGCCGATAATATACCCCAGCCTGTGCGTACGGTAGCTTTCCCCAGCGAAGCGTTATCCCTGGAGGAAAAATTCGACATCATCGAAGACGACCTCAAGCGCACAATCCAGTTTTATAACAAGAACAACGCCGATAAAGCCATTCAACCGGAAACGACATTGCTGGTTTCCGGAGAACTGGCCGCCGCGCCCGAGCTTTATGAACCGCTGGCTAAAGAACTCGGCCTCAAAGCTGAATTGCTGGTCTCGCCGCTAAAGAGCGTAAAAGAGCTCGATGCGGCGAACTATCTCGTTAATGTGGGTCTGACTCTTAAAGAAATTCCTAAAGAAGCCGGGCCGATGCTACCGAACATAAACGTCCTGCCGTCGCCGTACCAGCCTAAACAGGTATCTATGGGCCAGTTAATGGCCGTACCGGCAGTCGCCATAGCCATAGCCCTGGTAGTAATGATGATAATGACGGTCCAGAATACCGCGGCTAATATATCCTCTTTAAATAATCAGGTCACAACCAATAATTTCACCCTGGAGAAAAACCAGACGCAGAAAAAATTCCTGATGAACAGCATCACTGATTTGGAGTCGAAAATAGACTCTGCAGATGCGCAATATACGGTTTATACCAATGCCTTTATCGACATGAATAAAAGCGGAAACTTAATGAATACCGACCTGTACACCACCGTAGACAAGGTCGTCGATGAGCTACATCTAGTGGTGCTGACCCACGCCGCCGACCAGATAAATATCCAAGGAAACACCTCCAGCGAGCAGCTGGTACTGGAGTACGTAAGGGACCTCCTAGCCACCGACAGGTTCGATGAAATCACCATTTTGAATATCACAAGAAATGTCAGCTATGGAGAGGACGATGAAGAGATTGTCGATTATAGTTTTTCACTAAGATGTTATTTAAAGGACGGTAGACCATGACAGATATAATTAAATTACTACAAGCGGGGAAACAAAAAGGCGCCTCCGACCTGCATCTGGTAGCATCCAGTCCTCCTTTATACCGCATTCACGGCAGTCTGCTGCCAGCGGGTGAAATGCCCGCATTATCCCCCGAAGATATCGAGCAGGCGCTAAAGAGCGTCACGACGGAAAAAGAAATAGCCGATTTCACGAAAGACATGGAGCTAGATTTCGGGCTTACGGTACCGGAAGTAGGCAGGGTGCGTTTTAACGCCGCCAAACAGCGAGGCAGCACCAGTATAGTGGCGCGCCTGCTGCCGTCAACCATACCCACACTGGAGCAACTGGGCCTGCCGGCGGTCTGCAAGGAACTGATTAACCGTCCCCGCGGGCTGGTGGTGATAAGCGGGCCCACCGGCAGCGGCAAATCGACGACCCTGGCATCCATGATTGAATATCTTAACCAATCAGAAAGTCGCCGCGTTATTACGATAGAAGACCCAATCGAATACACCTATGAAAATAAAAAGTGCACCATCACCCAGCGTGAACTCGGCCACGATACGCTTTCTTTTGCCGAGGCGCTAAGGCACGTCTTGAGACAGGACCCGGACGTCATCCTTGTCGGTGAAATGCGCGACCTGGAAACGGCTTCGACGGCGCTGACCGTCGCCGAAACCGGCCACCTCGTACTGACGACCGGCCATGCCCCCAGTTCATCGCAAGCGGTGGAGCGTATCGCCAACATGTTCCCGCCCCACGAGCGCACGCTGGCGCAGACGCGCCTGGCATCACTGCTGCTCGGCATTCTCTGCCAGGCCCTGGTACCCAAGACCGACGGCTCGGGACGGGTGGCTGCTATCGAAGTGATGCTGGCCAATTCTGCGATAAGAAACCTCATCAGGGACGGCAAGACCTTCCAGCTGCCCAATGCCATCCGCATGAGCACGCAGCAGGGCATGGAGCTGCTCGACCAGGCGCTGGTCAGGCTTTACAAGAGCGGGGCCATCAATAAGGAAATGGTATTCGACTTCTGCAACGACCGCGATGAGATAAAGCGCCTTACCGGCGAGAAAGCCGGAATAAAAGCCGGCGAGGACCAGCCCATCTTAACTCCCCAGTTTAACTAGGCAGAAAAGCCGGAAGCCAAGTTTCAAGCAAGTCGAGCCGTTAATCACCCGACTCCCAAAGTGATATAATCATATTAGATTCTTAGACCGGAGGGAGCTGCGATGAAAAAGACCGGCGTATTTTATCACGATATCTGCGGCAAAGAAGCTTATTCCAGCCTTGCCATGGGCGTCAGCGACGGATTTCAAGGGATAGAGAAGGCGGGGCTTTTCTCCAAGCCAAACGTGACTTTCTACGAATCAAGGCCGGCGATCGAGGAAGAAATAGCCAGAATCCATACCAAAAAATGGATAGACGAGGTAAAGCAGACCCAATGGTGGCGGGTATCGCTCTATTCCATCGGCGGGGTACTGGAAGCGACGGAAAAGGTATTAGGAGGGGAGCTCGATAATGCGCTGGTGATTGCCGGGGTTGGCGGGCACCATGCCCACCGGGACAGCGCCTGGGGCGGCTGCTATTTCAGCGTGACCGGACTGGCCATCCCTCATGCCCGCAAGCATTTCAAAGCCAGGAGATTTGCCATCGTGGACACGGACACGCACCATGCCGACGGCGTGAGGGATATTTTCAGGGATGACGACGATGTTTTGCATATCTGCTTCTGCCACGGCTACGGCTGGGACGATGACCCCGACAGCTCAATGACCAACGATACCAAGTTTTGTTTCTCTCACGGACATAACGACGCCTCGGAGATAGAAAACGTACGGAGAGAAGTACCGGAGAGAGTAAAGAAATTCAAGCCGGAGATGCTTTTCTGGATAATGGGCATGGACACGCACCAGGACAGCTATGGGACGCAGGCGCTGACGGAAAAAGCCTATCCGGCGCTGGCTGAAATAATAAAAGATACCGCCGAACAGGCCTGCGGCGGGAAGCTGATAGTAAAGACCTGCTGCAACGCCCCGCCCCACGCCACGTCATACGCTCTGCCGCGTATCGTGGAGTGCCTGGCGGAACTGGCAGGGAGCAGAGAATAGGTTCTTACCGCGTTTGGTTTAAGGCGTAGATGAGACTAATCCGGTTTACCTGGATACCGGCTTACGCCGGTATGGTTTTAGAGCCAGGGGGTAAAGGGGCGGTCCTAAAGATAAACGACCTTTCCCCCTCACCTTCATCCTCTCCCACAAGGGGAGAGGACAATAGAGAAGAAAAGGTTAAGGTCTCCCTCTTATCTCTTCCTTCGGCTTCGCTCAGGACAGGCTCTTACGAATGAGGGACGTAAATACTCATAAAGGGGTGTATAAAAAGGGTGTTAGCCCTTCTTTATAAATTAATCCCCCTCTATAAAATAAACGAGTCAACGATATAAATAGATGCTCCGTTTGGAGAGCAACTGTCTTAGGTTAAGCACTACCCCGCCCTGAGATGCTTCGCTACGCTCCAGCATGACAGATGGGGGAACTGATATGCTTCGCTACGCTCCAGCATGACAGATGGGGAAACTGATATGCTTCGCTATGCTCCAGCATGACAGATGGGGGAACTGATATGCTTCGTTCCGACGGATTCGACCCTTCTATGCTGGAGCTACGAAGGGCAAGCAGGAGCAACACAAGCGGGAATCCAACATGACAAAGGGGAAAACCGATATAATTCGTTCCGATAAATCAAGAATCCCTCAAAATGACAGATTTTTGATAAAAGGAAGCCTACCAGCGGACGGGGAGTATTTGGCTGGTAGGCTTTTCTTTTTAAATTTATACTTATAATTTATACTTAAATTATTACTACGGTCCTGGTATTGGATCGCCAGTGAACCACAGCTGGCTAACCGTACCATTAGCGTCTATCGTGTAAGAACCGGCTACACTATTGACGCCACCGGCAAGATACCCACCGACCGTGATGTTTGCAGAAGAATCAACTACTACATCGACACCAGCGGTTTCATCATCATAGTCGGTGTTGCCAAAAGGGCCGGGAGATTCAATAGTGCTTGTAATGGCGTCGGCCATGCCGGCGGTTACCGCCGTTACAACGTTGGCATATTCGGTCTCCTTAGCTTCTTCCTGCCCCCGGCCGATAAACTTACCGACGTTCGGCACGGCTACGGCGGCCAGCACACCGAGAATCGCCACGACGACCAGCAACTCAATCAGTGTGAAGCCTTTTTCCCCGTAACGGAAACTCCTGAAAAACTTTTTCATCTGGGTCACCTCCATAGTTGAACGTTAATAATTTTTGCCCCTAAATAAAACTTTAACACAGCTACAATATTGTTCAATGGGGTATTAGTCCCACATCTATATAAGAATAAAGTCATGTGCAATTATTGAAGCTAATTAATCTCCGAGAAAACAGCGTACAGCGGGCTAAAATAAACGCCTTTTTATATTTTAAAGATAACCCTTGATTGAATAGGGTATTTGCCTTTACAGAAAAATATGGTTATCCTGTTGACTAAGCCCCTAAAAACCGTCAAAATGGATTAACGATTACGACCGAGATACGGAATAACGCTATCTAAATGAGTATCCAACTGGCTGTCTTTTTCACTTTAGTCGGCATAGCCATAGGCAGTTTTTTAAATGTCTGCATCGACCGCCTGCCTCTGGGCAGGTCGCTGGTCTCGCCGCCGTCACACTGCGACGCCTGCCAGCGCAGGCTGGGGCTGCTGGACCTGATACCGGTATTCAGCTATCTTTTTTTAAGGGGGCACTGCCGGTACTGCGGCGCGCGCATACCAATCCGCGTATTTTTAGTCGAATTTTTAACCGGCGTCCTCTTCTTACTGGCTTTCTGGCGCTACGGCCTGACCGCACAGTTCGGGGTCACCGCTTTCTGGTGCTGCGTCTTCCTGGTGATTATTTTTACCGACTGGGAACACAAGCTGATTTTAAATGTGATAACATATCCGGCGATTGTGATTGCAGTAGTTTTGCTGGCGGTGCATACCTATGTTGGCGGGGCTACTTTAATGCCTCCCGAGGCAACGCTGATAAACGGCTTAATCAGCGCGGCGGCGCTCTTTATCTTCTTCTTTATAATCGTGTTCATCAGGCCGGACGCGATGGGCATGGGCGACGCCAAGCTGGTGGCGCTGATTGGACTCGTAAGCGGGTTCCCGCTGGTAGTTTTTTCCATGATAATAGGGATAGTGCTCGGTGGCATCGTTGCCATAGTGCTGCTGGCGACGAAGAAGAAGGGGCGTAAGGACGTTATCGCCTACGGCACGTTCCTGGGGATAGGCCCGATTATCGCTTTGATATTCGCCCCGGAAATCATCAACTGGTACCTGTCGTATTTCTAATTACGCCATAACCTGTGATAAAATCATACGGAAGGGCTGGCCCATTTTTATGGACGAGCCCTAAAGGTGTTTGGGAAATTATATGTCCGGACTAAATAAATTATTAAAACTGATTGAGCCGATGCCAGCCTTCCATCGCCTGCTGGAGGAACTAAAGACCATGAAGGCAAACACATCGGTGGTGCTTAATGCCGCGCGACCATATCTGATAGCAGGTTTATTTGAAAACATCCGAGCGCCGGTGCTAGTAATCACGGGACAACCGGAGAACGCCAGGAAGCTGCACGAGCAATTTTTAAGCTGGAGCAGTACAAAGCGGGTATATCTTTTCCCGGAACCGGACGCCCTCCCCTACGAACGCATGGCTTCCGATATCGGCACGGAGGTTGAGAGAATCAAGGCGCTGGCATACCTGGCTGGGTGTAATGAAGGGGAAAAACAGGCGGAGCCCCCGCTAGTAGTGGTTTCGGCGGCGGCCTTAATGTCCAGGACTACCGACAGCAGCGATTTTGTCGAATCGTGTAAGACTATCAGCCTGGGGATGAGTATCGAGCCTTTCCACCTGCTGGCCGAGATGGCGGCAACGGACTACCGACCGGAAAATACGGTGGAAATACCCGGCACCATGAGCCACCGGGGCGGCATAATCGATATTTACCCGTCCATAAGCGAAAATCCCTTCCGAATAGAGTTCTTCGGCGATACTATCGACAGCATCCGCACCTTCGACCCAGCCACACAGCGCTCGATGGAGAAAGTATCTGCGTTTACGGTTTTCCCGGCTACGGAACTACTGGCGCCGCGGCGGATGAGCAAACAATCGCTGGAGGACATCCTGAACGGCATCGACCTTTCAGGCTGTACCGGAGAGACTAAACAGCAGCTCCAGCAAGATAGGGAGTTGTTCCTGACCGGGCAGACGCCTTCCGAAGCGCAGTTTTACGCTCCGGTCTTCAATCATGGCAGACTCCTCGACTACGTACCGCCGGATACTCTGATAGTCCTCGATGAGCCAGCGTCCATTATACAGGCCGCCGCGGCGCTGGAAGAAGAATTCGTCCAGATACGAATGGAGAAAATGGAGCGCGGCGAGCTACCCCGCAATTTTCCCACACCTTACTTTAGCTGGGATGAGCTTGACGCTGTTATCAAAGACAAATGGAACTTGAGTCTGGAGGCGTGGGGAATAGAGGGGGGGCTGGACTTTATTTCCGCGCCCGGCTACGCGGGCAAGCTGCCAGCGTTTATCGATAAGACAATCGAGCTGCTGGGACAGCAAAAGCGCATCGTCATCGTCAGCCACCAGGCGAACCGGCTTTCCGAGCTATTCGCGGAAAAAGACGTTATTGCCGCACCCGTCGAGAAGGTCACACAGGCGCCGGGACCGGGCAACATGGTGCTGGCGCAGGACTCGCTGCCGGAAGGCTGGGTGATGGGGAGCGATACCTATTTATTCACGGACGCCGAAATATTCGGCTTCGTCAAACAACGGCGGCTGGTCAGGAAGCGTCCGGCGGCAAGTCATAGAATGACGCTGGACTTCGTGCCCGACGACTACGTCGTCCACGTAGAGCACGGCATCGGCAAGTTCACCGGGGTGACGATGCTGAATACGGCGGGCAGCGACAAGGAATATCTAGTCCTGAAATACGCGAGGAACGATATTTTATACGTACCCACCGACCAGATAGACAGGGTAAGCCGGTATATCGGGGCGGGAGACAGAGTGCCGGTGTTAAGCCGGCTGGGCACGCAGGAGTGGGTGAGGACACGCCAGAGGGCCAAGGAGGCGGTGGAAGTGCTGGCGCGCGACCTGTTGAACCTTTATGCTTCGCGGGAGGTCGTGCCGGGGTTCGCTTTTTCACGCGATACGGTCTGGCAGCAGGAACTGGAGGCGGCTTTCCCCTATGTCGAGACACCCGACCAGCTCGAGGCGCAGCAGGAAGTAAAAAGAGACATGGAAAAACCCAGGCCGATGGACAGACTGGTCTGCGGGGACGTAGGCTACGGCAAGACGGAGGTAGCCATCCGCGCGGCTTTTAAGGCAGTGTTGGACGGCAAACAGGTGACCGTGCTCGTGCCGACGACCGTGCTCGCGCAGCAGCACTTTTCCACGTTCTCCGAACGGCTGGAGGCCTTCCCGGTAAAGGTCGAGGTGTTGAGCCGGTTCCGCTCCGACCGCGAGCAGAGCAATATCGTCGCAGGACTGGCAGACGGTAAGGTGGATATCTGCATCGGCACCCACCGCCTGATTCAAAAAGACGTCGTTTTTAAAGACCTGGGGCTTTTGATAATAGACGAAGAGCAGCGGTTCGGGGTCAACCACAAGGAATATTTAAAGAAAATGCGGCAGGAAGTGGACGTGCTTACCTTGAGCGCCACGCCGATTCCGCGAACCCTGCACATGTCGCTGGTGGGCGTGCGGGACATGAGCACGATGGAGACGCCGCCGGAAGCCCGCCTGCCGGTCAAGACCTACGTCGCCGAGTACAACGAACACCTGATACGAGAAGCGATTTTAAGAGAACTGGAGCGAAACGGGCAGGTGTTTTTCGTGCATAACCGCGTGCAGAGCATCGCCATGATAACGGCAGACCTGCGCGAACTGGTGCCCGAGGCGGAAATCGCGGTTGGACACGGGCAGATGCCGGAGGACGAGCTGGAAAAGGTGATGACCAAATTCGCACAGGGCAAAATCGATATCCTCGTCTGCACTACAATTATAGAGTCGGGCCTGGACATGCCCAACGCCAATACCATCATTATTAACAAGGCGGACAAGTTCGGGCTGACGCAGCTTTACCAGCTGCGGGGCAGGGTGGGGCGCGGCGCCAACCTGGCTTACGCCTATTTCCTCTACGACGGAGGCAAGCGACTTTCACCTATAGCACATAAAAGACTGCGCACAATATACGAAGCAACGGAACTCGGAGCCGGTTTTGGCATTGCCATGAAGGACCTGGAAATAAGAGGCGCGGGCACTCTGCTGGGTCCGCGCCAGAGCGGGCATATTACAGCAGTAGGGTTCAGTCTATATACACGATTACTGGCCGACGCCGTGGAAGAACAAAAGGCGATAATGGCGGGGAAGGAAAAGCCAGCACCCCGCTTACCACCTCCGGCTATCGATTTGCCCTTAGATGCTTTTATCCCGGAGAGCTATGTATATGACGTGGATACGCGACTCGAGCTTTACCGGACTCTAAGCAACGTGGGGTCGGCGGAGAAGCTGGACGATATTTTAAAGGAATACACCGACCGCTTCGGCAAGCCGCCGGCGGAGATGGACAACCTGTTTTATGCCTTGAGAATCAAGGCACTGGGCGCCAAAGCCCATATCGAGTCTATTTCTACCGAGGAGGGGCAAATAGTCTTGAGGCGCTTCCAGGGGATGCCCTTCAACGCAGAGAGGTTCATGCAGTCGCTGACCGACGGGGTAATAGCGGGCAGGACGCAGATAAGAATTGATTATAAGAAGTTAAGAGGGGGGTGGAGAGGGGCGCTGGAGAGGGTGGTGAGGGGGTTGATTTGACATAAGGTGATAGATATAAATTCTCTGTACTTGATGAATCTACATTTTCAGGTTATGTTATAATGTACTTGATAAAGAGGTATAGATATGCTGGTTAAAATAGAAACTTACTCTGACGGGGAGTTCTGGTGCGCGCGGGGCATTGGAGAAGATATCTTTACTCAAGGTAAATCTCTGGACGAGCTGCATCAAAATATTCAAGAAGCAGTAGCCGCTCATTTTGGCGAGATAGATGAACCAATTACTATTTTGACCTTGTCAGAGGTAAAGTTAGCACATGCTAAAGCTGCCTCAAGTTAGTGGCTCACAGCTGGTTAAAATTCTACAGTCTTTGGGCTATGGCGTTGTAAGACAGCGCGGCAGCCATATACGTTTGACAAAAATTACCGCTTCCGGCGAACATGCCATAACCATCCCAGAGCATAAAGGCATTGCCAAAGGTACTCTTAGTGACATCATTAACAAAGTCAGCCTCCATAATAATATTTCTAAAGAAGAACTTATCAGGCGCCTAAAGTAAAACGGTTCCTTCTGTTAAGAATCATCTCTTCTCCCCCTGTGCTATAATGTACTTAAGAGGTAAAACAAATGGAATATACAGTTGTTATCAGAAAAGCGCCGGATGGATACTTCATCGCCAGCTGCCCGGTCATTCCAGAGGCCAGGGCGCAGGGTAAAACATACGCGGAGTGCATGGCTAACATCAAAGAGACCATCAGACTTTGTCTCGAATACCGTAAAGAACTAGATGAGGAAATACCCAGCGAGACTCAAACGGAAAAGGTTAGCGTTGCTTTATGACCAAGCTGCCTCCTTTAAAATCAAGGTAGGTGGTAAAGGGGCTAAAGGCACTGGGGTTTAAAAAGGTCAGGCAAAGGGGTTCCCATGCCATCTTCCATCATAAAGATTGCCGTCGGGCGCCAATTCCTATTCATCCCAGCCAAGAAATAAGCCCATATTTTCTTTCGGATATTTTGAAGCACCTTTAAATAGAAGAGAAAGAATTTCTACAAGCCTTAAACCGAAAGCCATAACATCCAGTCGTTTTTTCAATTCTCTGTTCTTTTGCCATTGACTATCTCACGTACTTGATGTACGTTATTATATATGGATTCACTGCGTGAGGTAGGACGAGATGCTTAAGAAAATCATATTCGGGGCCCTTTTAATAGTTGTAGTTGTTTTCGCTTTCGGGTGTCCCTCGGCAAAGACGACGACTACCACGTCGCCGGCCAACGTGCACACCATCAGCGAGACCACGATAGCGCCCAACTGGGCGATGAAGCAGATAGAAATCACGCTAGAAGGGGAATCTATAATTGTGCTTACCCTGACCGCCGGGGATGAAGTGGACGGCTTTTTTTACGTCACCAGCGGCGGCAATATCAGCTTCAGCATCTCCGGCACCTCGCTGATTTACGAATCTAAAGCGGCAGGCACGGCGGAAAAGAACGTTGATTCGGACAGGTTCTCCTTTACCGCCAGCCAGTCGCAGGGCCTGGCCTATACGCTTAAGCTTAAGCCGGGCAGCGAGGACGGCAGCGCGACAGTCATCATTCAGCTAATTTATCCGGCCTCCGGCGAAATTCTTATACCCATCGGGACAAAGTAGCCGTGTCCAGGGTTTACTCACGCTTTATCACGAGCTTCGGTAGAACATGTCAGTCGTTTTATCAGGGGCTCACCAACAGGACTATCAGGCTTATCGAGTCCGAAATACTGCCGTTCTTCCGGAAATGGAACATCCACACCTATCTGGCGATAGCCGGCATACTTGCCCCTTTACTATTGGTTATCGGCGATATTTCGGCGGCTGTCGTTGCCAGCCCAGGCTACAGCTATCTTGAGAACTCAATCAGCAGCCTGGCATTAACCGAAATAGGCTGGATGCAGACGATAGGCTTCCTCTTTTTAGGTCTGCTGATTGAAATATTCACCGCCGGACTTCTTTTTAATATTATGAGGAAAAGGTGGTTTTATATCGGCATATTTCTTTTCGTGATTTTCGGGTTTGCCTTGCTGCTTATCGGGGCTTTCCGCACCGACCCCATCGGCGCCGATACTACAATCGAAGGGAGAATACACGGCCTGACCGCCCAGACTTCTTTTACGATATTCCCGGTGGCGTTATTATGCCTGCTTTCCAGCATCAAGAACGATCCCAACTGGCAGCGCTATTTCCGCTATACGCTGGTAACCCTGATTCTGGGGGTTGTCCTGATAATCGTCATCCGCGTCGCCCAGGAGCCCAACCCTGTTTTCGGGCTGATGGAACGGCTGCTCGTTCTCAACATGCTCGTCTGGGTGGAGGTGGCGGCCATAAACCTGTTTATACTATCTCTCAAGCGGGGGGATAATTAAGCACTCCTTCTCTTGACGCCTTATGACGACTCTAGTATCATCTTATTGGCAATTGTAAAAACCGGAGAATATGGAAAAAGCGAGCGTAATATATTATGATAGTCGAGATGCGGACAGGCGCCACCAAAAAAGAAATCGACGACGTGGTAAACAAGGCAAAATCGCTTGAGCTCGGCGTCCAGCTTAACGTCGGCACGGACAAGACCGTCGTAGCCCTACTGGGCAGCAATACCGGCCAAATACCCACCGATATATTCGCCGTCCTCCCCGGCGTCGAGAGCGTTACCCGCATCATGAAGCCTTATAAAATCGCCTCGCGGGAGTTCCGCCCGAAAAATACCATCGTTGATTGCGGAGGCGTCAAGATAGGCGGCGAGCGCATCATCGTCATAGCAGGGCCCTGCGCCGTGGAGAGCGAATTCCAGCTCATGGAAGCCGCAGCGGCGGTGAAAAAAGCCGGCGCCAGCATACTGCGGGGCGGCGCTTTCAAGCCACGCACCTCGCCGTTCAGTTTCCAGGGAATGCAAAAAGAGGGGCTGGAGCTGCTGGTGAAAGCCAGGGAAGAGTTCGGCATGCCGGTGGTTACCGAGGTCGTCAACCCACAGGACGTGCTGATGGTTTCATCTTACGCGGACATGCTACAAATAGGCTCAAGAAATATGCAGAACTTCGCGCTGCTGACCGATGCCGGGAAAAGCAGGCGTCCCGTCGTGCTCAAGCGCGGCTTCTCCTGCACCATCACCGAGTGGCTCACCGCCGCCGACTACCTGCTGGCGGAAGGCAACGACCAGGTGATTCTCTGCGAGCGGGGCATCCGAACTTTCGAGGACAGCATAAGATTTTCGCTGGATATTTCCGCCATCCCGGTGCTCAAGAAAAACAGCCACCTGCCGGTCATCGTCGACCCCTCGCACGCGGCCGGGCACTACACGCTGGTGCCGTCGATGGCCAAGGCAGCCGTGGCGGCCGGAGCGGACGGACTGCTCATTGAAGTGCACCCCAATCCCAAGGAAGCCCTGGTGGACGGACTGCAGTCGCTATCCACCTCCGATTTCACGCGCCTGATGAATGAATTGAGGGGCGTTGCCAAGTCAGTCGGCAGATATATTTGATAACAGATTTGTCATAAAAGCGGGGTGGGGGGAGGGCATTATTCCAGCACAATATTGTCGATGAGGCGCGTCTTGCCGATTTTAACTGCCATCGAGACCAGCACCGGCAGCTTGATGTGATGAATTTCTTTTAACGTCTCGTTATCAGCGATGCTGATATATTCTATATTAGCCTGGGGCTCTTTCTCGATAAGCTCTTTCATCTCCAGACGTATCGCGCCGGCATCCTTCTCACCCCTGAATACCAGTTCCTGCGCCAGCATAAGCGCCCTGTAAAGCACCGCGGCTGCCTTCCTTTGCTCGCCGTTAAGATAGGTGTTGCGACTGCTCATAGCCAGGCCGTCTTTTTCCCGCACGGTAGGGCAGGTCACCACTTCCAGATTCATGTTGAGGTCTTTGACCATCTTTTTGATGACAGCCACCTGCTGGGCATCCTTCTGCCCGAAATAAGCTTTATCCGGGGCGACGATATTGAAAAGCTTGGCGACAACCGTGGTGACTCCCCTAAAATGCCCCGGCCTTACGGCGCCTTCAAGCACATCAGTCAGTCCCTTGACCTCAACCCAGCTATCATAGTCTTTAGGATACATTTCTTTATCCGACGGTATAAAAACGATATCAGTCAAAGGCTCCAGCATGGCGAGGTCGCGCCTGGTATCACGCGGGTAACTCTTGAAGTCTTCCCTGGGGCCGAACTGCATGGGATTGACGAAAATGCTGACTACTACCGCCGGGTTTTCTTCTCTAGCCTTTTTCACCAGGGACAGGTGGCCTTCATGGAGGTAGCCCATGGTCGGCACGAACCCCACGGAACCCGCCGTTTCCTCCCTTAACTCTCTCATCTCCTCAATCGTTTTGACGACAATCATTTTCCCGCCTCGCCAGCATTATCCGACCATTATATGAATATGTCAAATATCAGCAGATATAAAAAGAGTCCCGAGATATCCCGGGACCCTCCGTTGTTTATGATTACAGGGCTACTTCTCCAGTTCCGAAATAACCGCATCATCGATGATGAAGCTGTGTTTCTCGGTAGGGAACTTGCCTGACCTGACTTCATTGTAGTATTCCGTGACCGCGCCGGTCATAGCGTCCGCCAGTTTGGCGTACTGCTTGGCATGCTTGGGGACGAACTCGGTGAACAAGCCCAGGATATCGTTGATAATCTGCACCTGGCCGTCGCAGTAGGGGCCCGCGCCGATGCCGATGGTAGGCACGCTTACTTTTTTGGTGACCAGTTGCGCGAGTTTGAAGGGGATAGCTTCCAGGACAATGGCGAAAGCGCCGGCTTGCTCCAGGGCTATGGCATCGTCGATGAGTCTGGCGGCGGCGTCGATTGATTTTGCCTGCACCTTGAGCCCTCCAAGCTGATAAACCGACTGCGGCGTAAGACCCAGGTGGCCCATGACCGGAATGCCGCACTCCACAATCCTTTTAACCCTATCGGCGACGATGACGCCTCCCTCCAGCTTCACAGCCTGCGCTCCAGCCTCCTGTATGAAACGGGCGGCGTTGCGCATGGCATCCTCGGTGCTGGTGTGGTAGGTCATAAAGGGCATGTCGCCGACGATGAGAGCCTTGCTGGTGCCCCTGACGACCGCCTTAGTGTGGTGAATCATGACGTCCATGGAGACGGGGATAGGCGTTTCATAACCGAGGACAACCATGCCCAGGCTATCTCCAACCAGAATCATGGGAACCCCCACATCTTCGACCAGTTTTGCCGTGGAGTAATCGTACGAGGTGAGCATGACTATCTTCTCACCCTTTTGCTTCATTTCCTTAATCTGGTTAATCGTAACCCGCATGACATTTCCTTAGGCAAAAATTTTCTCGTTGAGTTTTCTGACGATTTGATTCCTTTCGTTAACGAGAATGACAATCGGCTTGTATTGCTTCAGCTGTTCTTCAGGCACATCGGTATAGGTCAGTATAATAACGGTATCGCCTTTAACAGCCAGCCGGGCGGCGGCGCCGTTGATGCAGATTTCGCCGCTGCCCTCCGTCCCCTCGATAGCGTAGGTGGTAAAGCGGGCGCCGTTACTTATATTAAGAACATGCACCTGCTCGTAGGGAAGCACGTCCGCTTCCTTCATCAGCCGGCTGTCGATGGTAATGCTACCTTCATAGCTGATGTTAGCATCGGTGACGGTAGCCCGGTGGATTTTACTTTTCAGCATCGTTCTCATGATAGTCCTCCTGAAACAAGTATTATCAGTTCCTTAATATCAGTTCCAATTCCCTGGCCTGTTGTTTTTTAATCTTTCCTTTAGCCAGAGCGATGGGAAGCGTCTGTAATGCAAGTTCTTTATAAGGGAAGAGCAGTTCCGGGGCTTTCTGGCGAATTTCGGCGAGGTGTTTACGAATCGTGCCTTTGTCGCCGCGCGCGATAGGCCCCGTAAGGCACTGCGGTATACCGACGGTCTCGATGTTGTGGAGGGTGCCGCGAATCAACGGGAGAAGAGCCTTGATAGCTACTTCTTGAGGGATGGAGAATGTGTCCCAGAGGTCGGTGGCCATTTTAACCAGCGTCACCGCGTAGTTGCAGGCAAACACGGCAGCGGCATGGTAGGCAACCTTATCTTCGGCCTTGAGTATTATCCAGTCGCAGTCGAGGTCTTCAGCCATCTTTTTCAGCGTGGCAAGCAGGGGCTCCTCGGCTTCCAGGGCGACAGTCGAGCCGGGTATGTTTTCAATAGCCTGTTTAACGCCGGCAAAGGTCTGCAGCGGGTGGAAACCGCCCACCATAGCGCCTGATTTCCCGGCGTTTTCCAGTATATCCAGGGAATCGGCGCCGCTGCAGTGTACAACACTCTGCCCCCTGCGCCATTTAACCTCGTTAGCTACGGCGGCGATGGCGTCGTCGGGGGTGGTGATGAAGACGATTTCCGCGGCATCCGCCACCGCCTGGTTACTATCCAGAATGCGCAGGTTGCTGATTAATCCGGACCTGCTTTCTCGAGCTGATTTGTTCAGTCTGGAGGCGCCCGCAATCTCATAACCCTTGCGGTTTAAGAGGACCGCCAGGGCGGTACCGACTGTTCCTGCGCCTATAAAGCCAACTTTGAGCATATTCTCAACCTAAACAAAAACCCTCTCCGAAAAAACAGAGAGGGCATCGTTATCTGACCTATTTTGCCGTCTCGGTCGTTTCCGATCCAAGCGACTCGCTTTATTGTTAAGGTAGCTGTTCTTAACTCACCGCCATTACGGTCGATGGTGTATTATATTTTAACACGGCATAGGTACGTTGTCAATAGAATTGCACCTATAATATACTCATAACACGGCTGGTTTAAAGGAGTTCAAGATGCTATAATTTCAACATAGTTTAAATAGAAAAGAGGCCAGAAATAGACATTATACCTTCCGTAGACCTGCGCGGCGGCAAATGCGTGCGACTTTACCAGGGCGACTATAACCAGGAGACGGTGTTCTCCGACGACCCGCTCGATGTTGCTTTGAAATGGCAGTCGATGGGGGCGCCGCGCCTGCATATAGTGGACCTTGACGGCGCGGCTTCCGGCGAAATTATAAACCTGGAAATCATCAGGAACATCACCCAGGCGATGCTCATCCCCGTCCAGCTAGGCGGGGGCATACGTGATATAGAGACGATTGAGACTTTATTGAAAAGCGGGGTCGAGCGCGTGATTCTGGGTACGGCAGCGGTGGAAGACCCGGGACTCATAACTGCCGCCTGCGCCCGCTACCGCGATTCTATAATAGTGGGTATCGACGCACGGCAGGGGATTATCGCCACGCGGGGGTGGGTAAAGGAGACCGGGCTTACCGCG
>JAFGOC010000018.1 GCA_016926705.1 Dehalococcoidales bacterium
TCAGCCTATAAAAAGGAC
Organism: Dehalococcoidales bacterium; assembly: GCA_016926705.1. Classification (GTDB taxonomy): domain Bacteria; phylum Chloroflexota; class Dehalococcoidia; order Dehalococcoidales; family RBG-16-60-22; genus RBG-13-51-18. Next base: position 19 of record JAFGOC010000018.1, read on the forward strand.
AGCTTTTCCTCCAATCAGAATATAGCCGTTAAAATCAATCCGAATACCGGGGCAGTAGAGGTATGGTCGGAAAAAACGGTAGTAGACAAACCCCAGGACCGGGAGACCGAAATATCACTGCGGGAGGCGAAAAAAATCAACAGTGATATTAAGGTCGGTGAAGCGATCATGGTAGAGTCCACACCAGCCAACGCTGGCCGCATCGCGGCACAGACAGCCAAGCAGGTAATCCTGCAACGTTTACACGAGGCCGAACACAGCGCCATCTTCGAGGAATATGCCGATAAAGAGGGCGAGGTGGTAAGCGGCGTGGTCCAGCGCTTCGAGGCGGGGCAGGCATTTATCGAACTGGGCAGGACCGAAGCCGTCCTGCCGGCGTCAGAGCAGGTACGCACCGAACGTTACAGAGTGGGACAGCACCTCAAGGTAGTACTATTGGAGGTAGCCCACACCACCAAGGGCCCCAGAGTAATTGTATCAAGGTCACACCCGGAGCTATTACGCCGGCTATTTGAACTGGAAGTGCCGGAGGTCTATAACGGCACCGTCGAGATAAAGTCGATTGCGCGTGAGGCGGGATTCAGAAGTAAAATAGCCGTAGCCGCTAAGCAGGAAGGCATCGACCCCGTGGGGTGCTGTGTAGGGCTGCGGGGCATCAGGATACAGAACATCGTCAGCGAGCTTAACGGCGAGAAAATTGATGTTGTCATGTGGAGTCCGGACCCGGCCACATTCATCGCCAACGCATTGAGTCCGGCACACATAGTCGGTGTCCAACTTAATAAAGAAGAACAGGTGGCGTCGGTAATAGTACCGGACAAGCAGCTTTCTCTGGCTATCGGCAAAGAAGGGCAGAACGCCAGGCTGGCTGCCAAGCTTACCGGCTGGCGTATTGACATCAAGAGTGCTTCCACAGCCGAAGCCGAGAAAATAAAAGAAGTCGAAGCCCCCAAGGCAAAGGCGGAAGAAGAGGTAAAAGAAGGGGCGGCTGCAGAAGAACTTTCCGAGGAAATACTTGCACAACTGGAACCTATAGAGCCGGTTGAAGAGCCAGCCGAGGAAGAAGTCAAAGAAGAAGAGGCGGAAGGAGAACCGGTCGCCGCAGAAATTGTAATGCCGCCGCAGATTAAACTGGACGAGGCGGCGGAAGAAGGGCAGCCGAAGTTACGTTTTGCCGAGGATATATTAATGCCCAAGCGAATCAAGGAAAAGGAAAGACCCGCCAAGTCAAAGAAGAAAAAGAAAAGCGCTTACACGAAAGAAACGGGGGAAGGAGGCGGCAAAGGCAGAAAAGGCCGGCGCGCCTACACCGAGGAGGAGGAAGAAGACTATTTCTAAATCCCGAGTAGTAAGCGGTAAAGCAAATCCACAGCGGACCTGCGCAGCCTGCCGCAAAGTAAAAAACAGAAGGGAAATGGTGCGGCTGGTACGCACCTCCACAGGTGAAGTGGAAATTGATGCTACGGGTAAAATGGAGGGGCGGGGAACTTATTTATGCCGGGACACGGCGTGCTGGCAAAAAGTTTTAAAGGGACAGCAGCTACAGTATGCTTTAAAAGTGAAAATACAACCCGAAAACCTGGAACGGCTCGTTAAAGCCGGAGAAAAACTGTTGAAGGAGTTAGCCATTGGCTAGAGCCAGCAATACAAGAAAAACCGCCAGCAAAGCGGCGGAGAAGCCGGTTAAGGGACCAGAAGAAGATAAAACGCCGGTTATCAACCTGCCGCGCTCGGTCAGCGTACGCCAATTGGCGGAAATGCTGGATATCGACGCTATCAATATCATTAAGCAACTGATGCGCAACGGCATCATGGCCAATATCAACCAGGTTATTGATTACGAGACGGCTGGCTCCATAGCAACCAGCTTCGGATATAAGCCTAATCTAGCGCCAATTAAAGACCAGCTGATGGCCAGCGCCGCGGAGGAAAGCAAACGACTCAAGCGGAAGTACGGCAAAGAAGCAGAGAACCTGGTGGCGCGTCCGCCGGTGGTAACCGTCATGGGACACGTGGACCATGGCAAGACAAAACTTCTCGATGCCATTCGTAAGACCAACGTCGTCGATTCCGAAGCCGGAGGCATTACCCAGCACATCGGTGCCTATCAGGTAACCATCGAAGGACAGAAGATTACGTTTCTGGATACCCCCGGTCACGAAGCATTCACGGCTATGCGCGCCCATGGAGCCAATATCACCGATGTAACTATCCTGGTGGTAGCCGCCGACGACGGCGTAATGCCCCAGACCAAAGAAGCTATCAACCACGCCCGGGCGGCGGAAGTGCCCATCGTCGTGGCGATTAATAAAATAGATAAGGACAATGCCGACCCCAACCTGGTAAAGCAGCAGCTTACCGAAGCCGGCCTGGTGGTCGAGGAGTGGGGAGGCGACACCGTAAGCGTGGAAGTCTCCGCCAAGGAGAAAAAGGGTATCAAGGAGTTGCTGGAAAGCGTTTTGCTGGTGGCGGAGATGGAAGAACTGAAGGCAAACCCTAATCAGCCTGCGGCAGGGGTCGTTATCGAAGCGGAAAAGGACAAGACAATGGGGCCGCTGGCGACTGTCCTCATACAGTCCGGCACTCTTAAAGAAGAAGACACTGTTGTAGTCGGGATGACATGGGGCAGGGTGAGAGCCATGTTCAACGAGACGCGCAAGCGTATCAAGAAAGCCGAGCCGTCCATGCCGGTAGAAATACTAGGGCTGGGAGAAGTACCGAAGGTAGGGGATACGCTGACGGCCGTCAGCGATGAACGCCACGCACAGGCGATACTCGCCAGGAAACGCGCTGAACTTGAGGAAGAAGCCCTGAAAAGGAAAGCAGTCAACCTGGATAATCTCTACGACCAGATAAGCACCGGCAAGGTAAAGGAACTCAATGTTATCCTCAAGACAGATGTACAGGGCAGCATCGAGCCCATTGTGAGTTCACTGGAACGTATGGAAACGGATGAAGTAAAGGTAAGGATTATACACAGCGCCACCGGCAACGTCACCGAAAGTGACGTAATGCTGGCGGCAGCTTCCAACGGACTGATCATCGGTTTTAACGTCAATGCCAACGAAGGGGCACGCCGCCTGGCAACCAGCACCGGAGTGGACATACGTTTCTACGATATAATTTATAATCTAACCGACGATGTGGATAAAGCGCTTAAGGGTCTGCTGGAGCCTAAACTTGTTGAGGTAATTGAGGGACGAGCGGATGTCAGAGCGGTCTTCTCGGCCGGAAAAGGGTCCAAAGCCGCCGGCGTATTAGTTAACGAAGGCAGGGTAACCCGCAACATTCCCGTGAGGGTAATGCGGGGCAAAGAGGTACTGGTCGAATCAACGGTATCCAGTCTCAAGCGCTTCAAGGATGATGCCAAGGAAGTGGCTGCCGGATATGAGTGCGGCGTAGGTGTCAAAGACTTTAACGACTTCAAGGTCGGTGACGTTCTGGAATTCTATAAAATGGAGAAATCCGGCAAGTAACGGAAAGCCGGAACCAATGCCATGTCACACCGCATCGAACGTGTCAATACGCTCCTGCGCCGTGAAATCAGCGAGCTTATCCAGCAGGAACTAAGAGACCCCCGCCTTACTGAATTTGTTGCCGTGACCGAGGTGGATACATCCCTCGACCTTAAACACGCAAAAGTCTACATCAGCAGCATCAGTGGACGGCAGGAGGAGCAGAAAATCCTGGGGGTATTAAATTCAGCCTCCGGTTTCCTGCGCACGGCGCTGGCCAATAAAGTGAGACTGCGCTATACTCCGGAACTGAACTTCATCTGGGATAACTCTATCGAGCACGGCGACCATATCCTGCGCCTTATCGATGAAGTAACGCATAAAGATAATCCCGATAATCTTTAGAGAATATCTCACAATCATTATATTTCATCATTAAAAAACGGACTTAATTTGGACGGCATTTTTAACATCAACAAACCCGCGGGCAAGACATCATTCGGTGTGGTGGCCCTGATTAAACGCCTGACTGGTGAGCGCCGTGTCGGACATGCCGGAACGCTCGACCCGAATGCTACTGGAGTACTGCCGGTATGTCTGGGGCAGGGGACACGCATCGTCGAATTTCTCATGGACGCCAGGAAGACCTACCGCGCCGTGGTCGAACTGGGCAAAGCCACCGACACCCATGATGGCTCCGGGAAAATTGTCTATCAGGGAGATATTTCAGGCATAGATATAAACAAGCTTCAAGAGGCGTTGGAGAAATTTAGAGGTGATATCGAGCAAGTCCCACCGATGTACAGCGCCGTCAAGCATAAAGGGCAGCCCCTCTACCGGCTGGCCAGGGCGGGTATTGCCGTCAAGCGGAAGAGTCGAAAAGTAACCATCCACCGACTGGAGCTGATATCCTGGGAGCCGCCGCTGGCGACTCTGGATATAGAATGCAGCAAAGGGACCTATATACGCTCGCTGGCATACGACCTGGGGGAAGGGTTAGGGTGTGGGGCTTACCTGAAAGACCTGGTACGCACCAGCTATGGCATTTTCGATATCAAGGACGCCGTCTCTTTAGAGCAACTGGAGAAGGCTATCAAGAAGGGCAACCGGCAGCAATATCTTTTTCCCATCGACAGTGTACTGCAAGATATTCCGGCGCTAACAGTCGATGAAGACGATGAGGCGGCTATAAAGACAGGCAACCTAATTAAACAGAGAGAAAACGATGATTATGATAATCAAGGAAAATACCGGCGAGCATATAGCCAGGGCGGACGCTTTTTGGCAATACTTATACATGACAAAGACAAAGGCGTATGGCGACCGGAAAAGGTGTTAATTTAGAACAACTATTAAACATGGAAAATGGGGGATTATCTTATCGATAATTGAGGCTCCAATCTTGACAGCCTGCTCTTAAAGAGAGTATAGTGCATCGGATGTCTGTTATAGCTAAATAATCATCCGTTTCCAGTACAAAGTCGTCTCGATAGAAAGGGGTAATAAACAAAAAATGGGTAAAATAAACGTAGCAATCATCGGCGTGGGCAACTGCGCCTCTTCCCTGGTGCAGGGAGTATATTATTATAAAAACGCCAAGGACGA
>JAFGOC010000137.1 GCA_016926705.1 Dehalococcoidales bacterium
AAACGACTTTCCTAGATTATACCTCTTTACGTATTCCGCTTAAAGGATTATAATATATTGGTTCAATTTATTCTAAAAAATCAGTGGAGAAATAGTTGGGCGAACTGTACATCATCGCCGGGGAAGATGGAGCGGGCAAGACTGCCGTTTGCGCCGGCCTGGCCATCAACCTGCTGAACGACGGGAAAAAGGTGGGCTACCTTAACCTGCAGGGCGCGGAAAAGGCAGACGATACCAGCCTGACGCAGCAGATACCCGGCCTGGAGATTATTCCCAACGAGTCCAGCCCTGTAAAAGGCATGGACATCGTCCTGGCAGAAGCGAAAACCGGCAAAGAACTGGCTGAAAAAGCTAAAAAGCTCAAGGCTAGAGTTATCCTGGTAGAAGCCTACGCCGGCCAACCAAAAAAGTCCGCAAGCCCGTATAAAGCACTAGGAGAGAGCCTGGCGGGGATAATCGTCAACAAGGTCCCGCAATGCCTTCTGGAAAACGCAAAAGAAGAGGCGGCGGCGAAATACGGGGCGGAGGGAGTCAAGGTGCTGGGGGTAATCCCGGAGGACCGCGTGCTGCTGGCGATTACCGTTGGCGAGCTGGCGGAATGCATCGGGGGGAAGATACTTAACCACGCCGAAAAGTCCGGCGACCTGGTGGAGAACTACATGATGGGGGCGATGGTGGTGGGGTCGGGACTGGACTACTTCGGGCGGAAGAAAAATAAAGCCGTCATCATCCGAGGGGAGCGGCTGGACATGCAACTGGCGGCGCTGGAGACACCCACGAGCTGCCTTGTTTTAAGCGGCAGCAGCCAGCCGCCGGCATACGGCGTGCTTTACAGGGCAGAAAACCGGGGAATACCGGTTATTACAACCGGGACCACTATCAACGATATCATCAAGATAATCGAAGATAAACTGCCGAATACCGGGTTAAGCTATGAAAAGAAACTGGCAAAAATGGCAGAAACGGTTAAACAAAACCTGGATATAAAAATATTTGGCTAGCAGGAAAGGACTTTTATTAGAATACCGTACTAGGCAAAATCCGTATTCAACGGTATCCCCGACCTTTTTTAACAACAAGGAGGCGGGGGAGGTTCCTGGGGTGGTCAGCATTACTCTGGGAATTTTTATTTGGTGAAACCTGACCGGATAAAGTACCGATACAATACCACGAGAGGAGGCGAAAATGGCAGAATGTGAACTGTTGAAGGGATGCATATTCTTCAACGATAAGATGAAAGTATCCGATGCACTCGGAGAGATGTATAAACGAAGATTTTGCCTTAAAGATAATTCTCAATGTGCAAGGTACATGGTGTATAAAGCCCTCGGCAGAGAAAAGGTACCTATAGACCTTTTTCCGAACATGTTCGAGCGGGCAAAAAAGGTAATCGCGGCCGGGGGTTAGAACCGCTGAAATTATTATTTAGTTGTGTTAAACACGGCCACCCGGGCCGGTAAAAACAACGGGAATAAAATCTTAAAAGGGGGGCAGGTGATTGAATGCACTGGGAAGGCATATTCTTGTAGAGCTATACGATTGTGAAAGGAGCGCGTTAAACGACCTGGACCTTATCCGCGAGGTGACGGTGAAAGCCGCTATCGACTGCGGGGCGGAGGTGCTGGGGGAGTCGTTTCACCGGTTCAGTCCGCAGGGAGTCAGCGGGGTGGTCGTCATCGCCGAGTCGCACATATCCATCCATACGTGGCCGGAGCATGGTTATGCGGCAGCAGATGTGTTTACCTGCGGCATAGCGGTAAAACCGGAAATCGCGGCGAGGGTAATCATCGAGGGGCTGGGGGCGAAGAACCACACCCTCACGGAGATACCGAGGGGGGTCCTGGTCACAGTCTAGAGCACGGGGTTTTTATGGATACAGATCCTGATAAATGGCTAAAAGATAAAATAAACGAGAATTTTATACAGCTGCACGGTATCGACGAGGTGATGTACGAGGGGCGGACGAAATACCAGGCCGTACAGATAGTGCGCAGTCGTAATCTCGGCGTTTGCCTGGTCCTGGATAATAAGATACAGTCCAGCGAGGGGGACGAGTTTATCTACCACGAGGCGATGGTGCAGCCTGCAATGATAACGCACCCCAAGCCGGAGAAGGTATTCATTGCCGGGGGCGGAGAGGGCGCAACCTTAAGGGAGGTATTGCGCCATAAAACGGTAAAAAAAGCGGTGATGGCGGATGTCGACGACCAGGTGACCGCTTTATGCAAGAAATACCTGCCCGGGCACGGCAGCGGCGCTTTTGAAGACAGGCGGGCGTCAGTACACCACGCGGACGCGCGTAAATATTTAGAGCAATCCGGGGAAAAGTTCGATATTATGATTCTGGATTTGCCGGACCCAATCGAAGAGGGGCCGGCGTCATTACTTTTTACGCAGGAATTTTACCGCACCGTTTATGATAAACTCACAGACGACGGGCTGATTTCCGTCCAGGCCGGTTCGGCATCACTGACCGAATTATTGAATTTGACCGCAGTATATAACACTTTGAAAAGCGTTTTTCCGATAGTTGTAGCTTACGCCACCCATATGCCCTGCTTCGGGGGGCCGTGGGGTTTCTGCATAGCGTCGAAGCAGTACAATCCCGCCCTGCTGGCGCCGGAAGAGGTGGACGGGCTGACTAAGGAGAGGGGACTTGAAGGTCTGAAATTCTATGACGGCGAGACCCACCGCGGCATGTTCGCCCTGCCGAAGTACGTTCGTGAGGCGATGGCCAGGCAGGCGAGGATTATCACGGATAAAAATCCGCTTTACCTCTATAAAACGTAGGCACACGGGCTGTCTTTCCATTAATCTTCATCATCATACCTTACCCCACTCTTTTACCCCTTTCCCAAGGCATGTATCAGGAAGCAAATTACTCAAACAGAGACGATACGCCGGGTATTGACTATCCCATTTTTGTGCATATACTATTGAAAGTGAAGGCTTATTGAAGTAAGGAGGCGGAGCAATGGGCATACAGGTGATTACCGACAGCACTTCCGACATTACGCCGGAGGAAGCCAAAGACCTCAATATCAGGGTAGTACCGATATACGTCCGCTTCGGGGACCGCGTCTACCGCGATGGCGTCGATATAACAAGTGATGAATTCTACCGAATGCTGGCTGATGCGCCGGTACACCCGGCATCTTCACAGCCCACGCCGGAAGACTTTGAAAGTGCTTACCGGGACTATTGTGATAACAGCGACGGCATAATCTCCGTGCATATATCGTCTAAAATAAGCGGGACTTATAATTCGGCGTCGATTGCTAAAAAGATGCTGGAAAGCAAGTGCCCCATCGAAGTAATCGATTCCGGGTTTAATTCCGCCGGACTGGCCTTAATAGCCCGGGGCGCCGCCAGGCTGTCAAAAACAGCCAGGGATATGACAACCGCCGTGGCCGAAATCAGACGCTATATCAGCCAGGTGGATATGTTCGGTTACTTCGATACGATGAAATACCTGGCGCGGAGCGGACGGGTAAGCAGGGTGATTGTAGCCGCCGCCAATATTCTGAACGTAAAACCGCTGCTGACTTTCCGGGAGGGGGATATCATCAGGGCGGGGCTGGTACGCAGTTTTTCGCGGGGCGTCGAGAGACTGGTTCAGTTCGCGGAAAGCAAGAAAAACATCGCCGAGATGATAATCACTCACAGCGTTATACCGGAGCAGGCCGAGAAGCTAAGGAAAACGTTGGGCCGTTTCCTGCCGGAAGAACAAATCAGTATCATGAAAATGGGGCCCGGGCTGGGGGTGCACGGCGGTCCGGGTGTTTTACTGGTGGCTGTACGGCAAAAAATCTAAAGACAAGACTGTATACGACGACCCGATTATACGCTGAACAAAGCCGGCCAGATAAACATGTCCATTATTGCCGTCTGCACCGAGAAGGCGGCCGCGCCGCCCACGGCGAACCAGTAGGCTACGCCCGTTTCCCGCGGGCTGATGGCCAGAATCGCCCAGAGTAAAGCCAAGGAGCCGATACCAACCAGAGCCAGCACAATGCGGATGCCAATCCACAGACCCGTTGACGGGTTAGATAAATAAGAAAAACTAAGCGGCATCCACAGCGCCGAGGGAATCAGAATTACCACGAAAATAATAAAGAACAGCCAGTAGCCAAACCTGCCGGCGATTTGTACGCTATCAGGATTGATGCTGAAAAAGAGCCAGTAGCTGAAGGCGAAGAAGCCGAAGACGGCCAGCAGCATCAGCACATAATTCAGAATACGCAGTCCGCCGGTAACACCGCCCCACAGGGCCTCGGCGCCGCCGGGGTGAGTGCTGAAACCATGTATATAGCTGCCGACGACGGCGGCGCCGCAGACAGCCATTATCGCCAGTAATATCCACTGTTGAACATGCATTTTGCCAATACCTCCTGACAAAGGAAATATTAAACCATCGTCCCTATGTTATCAAGTTGGGTTCATGGTAATCTGCGACCATTTATCTCATTTAATATACTAAAAATTTTGACAGGCACCAGACCAGAATTTATACTTTAAAGGTTGGCATAACAAAGAACCGACAATATAGAAATCAATTACCGGCAAGGGAGATAGAAAACAATAATGCCTAAAACGCTGAATGTTCAAAGCACCGTGCTCCTGCTTATAGATTTCCAGGAAAAACTTTTCCCCGTCATGCATGACAAGGATAAGCTGCTGCGCAACGTGGTAAAGCTGGTCAAGGGTGCGAAGGTGCTGGAAATACCTATAATACTGACCGAGCAGTACCCCAGGGGCCTGGGGCCGACCATCCCGGAGATAAAGTCGCTCATCCCGGACATCAAGCCAGTGGAAAAGGTGTGCTTCAACTGCTGCGACGAGGACCTTTTCTGCAGCGCGCTGGACGGTCTCGAGCGCAGGCAGGTGCTCATTGCGGGGATAGAGGCGCACATCTGCGTCTACCAGACGGCTATGGCCCTGGCGGAGTCGGGCTATGAAGTGCAGGTGGTCGGCGACTGTGTTGCCTCAAGAGAGCCGGAGAACAAGGTAACAGCCATATCCAGAATGGTAGGCGAGGGAGTAATCCTGACAACAATGGAAATGGCGCTTTTCGAGCTGCTCAAGGAGGCCAGGGGGGATAAGTTCAAGCAGATAAGCAATATCGTTAAATAATTGTATGAGACTATCCAGGAACAACCCAATCGAGTTCAGGCGCGAGGTACTGCCGTCGCGGATAATGGTCAACGACAACTCGGGCAACCCGGGCGAGTCGGTTGTGCCGCTGGAACTCCGCTACGACCCGCTGACGGGGCAGACCTGCCGCATCGTCCAGTATTCCACCGAGAGAATTATCAGGCCGGACCTGGACTCCCTAGAAAAAAGGTCGAGAGAATCACCCTGCCCGTTCTGCAAACCGCTCGTCGATAAAATCACGCCGCGCTTCCCGCCCGACCTCATCCAGGAGGGGGTCATCCGCAAGGGCAAGGCTATGGCTTTCCCGAACAACAACCCCTACGATATTTACGGGGTGGTCGTGGTGGTGTCCGACGAGCATTTTATACCTTTGAAAAAATTCGATACGGAGACGGTCTATAACGCCCTGCACGCCGCGCAGTCCTATCTCAAAATCGTGGAGAAATTCGACTCCAGGGCGATTTACCACTTCATCGCCTGGAACTACATGCCGCCGGCCGGCGGCAGCCTGGTTCACCCGCATCTCCAGAGCAATGCCGGCTACTACCCCACCGCCTACCAGAAACAGCTTCTCGAAGCGTCGGAGCGGTACTTCCAGGAAAAGGGCACGAACTACTGGAGCGACCTGCTGAAACAGGAGAAGAAAACGAGGCAGAGGTACATCGGGAAAACAGGCAATACGGAGTGGCTGACCGCTTTCGCGCCCAAGGGCCGGCTGGCGGACGTCATGGCGGTCTTCCCGGGCAAAGCCTCGGTGCTGGACCTGACCGCTAAAGAACTGCGCGATTTTACATCCGGCCTGCTCAAAGTCTTCAGCTACATCGACGGACTGAACCTGATAGGCTTTAACATGAGCACCTATTCCGGGTTCGACCGCGACCGGTTCTGGGCGCACGCCCGGGTAACGCCGAGGGGACTGCTCCTCTATTCGCCCATCGAGACCAGCGACCAGTTTTACTACCAGGTGCTGCAGGACGAGAACATCTGCATCATACCGCCGGAAGCAATGGCCGCGGGAGTGAGGAAGAGGTTTTGACGGGCAAGGTAAAAGCCAAAAAAGAAACGCCTAAAATGGAATGCCGGCGCTGCGGCGTATGTTGCACCCGGCACCAGGCATTCGTGACGCCGGAGGATATAGACCGGATTGTTAATTACCTGGGCATAACGTTGAAAGAATGGGACGAGCTGTATGAAGACCGGCGCTGGCGGTACTCGGAATACCGCCTGATACGCCACGTAAACGGCGCCTGTGCCTTTCTGCGGTTCGACGGGGGGTTGGCGGCCTGCCTGATACACGAGGTGAAGCCTGCGTGCTGCGCCAGGTGGGAGGCGGGACCGGATAAAAAGGAGTGCCGGGAGGGGATGGGGAAGGGTAGTCAGTAATTAGTCATTTGATATTAAGGTCAAGGGCGAACACAATAGCTTTTGATACGGCGACCATCTTTTTCGGAGATAGCCGGGTGATATGCTCCCCCAGTCTGGTTTTAGGGATGGTGAGAATATTATCCAGGTTGACCACGCATTTTTCCGGCATACCGTCTTCTTTCCCGATGGGCACCTCAACAGGTATGCTACGGATGGTACGGGTAATTACGGCTACAGTAATCGATGTCCTGATGTTATAAGCCGATTCCCGGGACAATAAAAGAACCGGACGCCTGCCGACCGGCGCAGGTAATTCCGCCCACCTTATTTCACCGCGGTGCACCTACCAAGACTCCCCGGGGAGGATTTCCGCCGACATCCCCGCTTGAGCCTCCCCCACCTCCGGCTCCTCCGGGACCCTGGCGTATCCCTGCTGATAAAGATTGTCCAGCACCTCGTCTTCGACCTGCTGTAAATAGCGCGTACAGGCCTCGCGGATTACCTCCGACCTGGCTTTCCGCTGCTTTTTTGACAGATTGTCCAGGTTTTTCAGGAGTTCTTTATCGACAGGAACCTGTATAACTTTTTTGACCATATTATATATCCACAAGTAACTTACACATTATTATACACATATTATTACACAATGTCAATTTTTTATAGTCTAAAGCAGAGCAAACTTCCCCTTTGCCCTGATATCTCTCGATGAACTGCCGACCAGTATCTCGAAGTCGCCGGGCTCTGCCGTCCACTGCGTAAGGGTGGGGTCGTAGAAGGAAAAAGCCTCTTTATCCAGGGTGAATTTCACGGTTTTAGTCTCGCCGGGGAGGAGACTCACTTTCTGGAAAGCCTTAAGCTCTCTGGGGGGGCGGGGCAGGCTTGATTTAACGTCCGAGACGTAAACCTGCACCACCTCTTTGCCTGCTACCCTGCCCGTGTTCTTAACGTCAACACTTACGTTTACTTTTTCCCCTGCTTTAGCCCGGGCGGGGCTTACTTTAAGCTTGCCGTATTCAAAGTCGGTATAGGAAAGCCCGTGCCCGAAGGGGAACAAAGGCGCGATGTTTTGAGCATCGTAGTGGCGGTAGCCGACGAAGATGCCTTCTTTATAACGCACCTTGCCGTTTTCGCCGGGGTAGTGGGCAAAGGCGGGGTTGTCCTGATAGCGCCGCGGGAAGGTATCCGGCAGCTTGCCCGATGGATTGACGTCGCCGAAAAGCACGTCGGCGATAGCGCTGCCGCACTCCTGCCCGGGGAAGAGTGCCTCCACGACGGCGGGGACTTTATCGAGCCATGGGCTCATCGCCAGCGGCGCTCCGTTGTTCAGCACGACGATGGTATCAGGGTTGGCGGCGGCGACTTTAGCGATGAGCCTCTTCTGCGCGGCGGGGAGGTCCATGTTCTTTCTATCGAACCCCTCGCTTTCATACTCATCGGTCAGGCCGGCGAAAACGATAGCTACATCGGCGCGGGCGGCGGCTTCAGCGGCACGTTCGAGCAGGTCGGGGGGCAAAGGTATATCGCAGCCGATCCTTAAAGAGCCCATCGGCAGCGCGATAGCAGGATATTTACAAAATTCGAGCTTGATTGGATAAAGCTTCTCCGACTTCAGAGATATGTAGCCGACTTTTTCCTTCGGCATAAAAAATTCAATCTTCACGCGTTTGCCCCAGTTGCTGCACACCGGCTTGCCGTCGATATAGACACGCCCCCAGCCTCCCGCCGCCAGCCCGAACTTATACTTGCCGGTTGCCGGAGCCCTGAAGAACCCCTGCCACCTGATGGAATAGTCTTTTTTCACGCCGGGAACGGGAGGCACTACCCACGTAAAAGTGAAATCTGTGTCCACGCGTGTTGCGGCAGGCTTGCCTTTAAATTCGTTATTCGGGAAATATTCACCCTTCAAGCCGTGTTTCTTGCCGGACTTATCATAAAACAGGTGGTCGGGGTTAAGGGGCAGGGTCTTGATGTTGTTGGTACAACCAAGCTCGTAAGATATCTTGATTTTCCTGCCGCACTTTTGTTTCAGGGCTTCAAGCGGGGAGACCTTATAATACGGATTGACCTCCGCACTGCCGCCGCCCTGGATGCTGGCCGCGGCGGCATTTGGGCCGATGACGGCAATCGAGCGGACAGACTTTTTCAGGGGGAGGGTATGATTCTCGTTTTTCAAGAGGACAATCGTCTCCTGTGCTACTTCAAGGGCTAATTTGCGGTGTGCGGGGAAGTCCTTTATTTTGCCGGAAACGATGTTTTTACCATCCAGAGCGCCTGTTTTCGCCATTACTCCCAAGATGCGGCGGAGCTTGTCATCTATCGTCTTCACGTCAACATCGCCGCTTTTAACGGCTTCCAGTAAGGCCTTCCCGAAATAAAGGGCCGGGCCGGGCATTTCAAGGTCGAGTCCGGCACTGGCGGCAGGAGCGGTGCTGTGCGTGGCAAACCAGTCGGACACGACGAGCCCCTTGAATCCCCACTCCTCTTTCAATACTTCGGTCAGCAGCCAGTGATTGGCGGAGGCGTAGGTGCCGTTGATTTTATTATATGAACACATGACCGACCATGTTCCAGCCTCTTTGACCGCTTTTTCAAAAGATGGAAAGTAGATTTCCCGCATCGTCCTCTCATCGGCCTCCGAGCTGATGGTCATGCGCTCGAACTCGGAGTTGTTCAGGGCGAAGTGTTTAACGCAGGCGCTTACCCCTTTACTCTGAATCCCGGTGATAATGGCAACGGCCATGCGGGAAGAAAGATAGGGGTCCTCGGAGTAGCTTTCGAAGTTCCTGCCGCCGAGGGGCGAGCGGTGGATATTGACGCAGGGCCCCAGCAGAATCGAGCAGCCCCGCGCCCGGGTCTCCTCCCCTATTGCCATGCCCACCCGCTTAATAAGGTCGGGGTTCCAGGTGGCCGCCAGAGCCACACCGGTGGGGAAACAGGTGGCGGGTAAGGTGTGGTTGAGATTCCTTGCGTCCGCCGTCCGGGGGCCATGGGGTCCGTCGGTGACCTTTATGGCCGGTATGCCGGGTCGCTCTATAGCCTGTGTATGCCAGAAATCCACTCCGGCCAGCAGGGAGACCTTTTCCTCCAGGGTCATTTTGTTTATCAAAGCCGCAATTCTCTTGTCCAAGGCAGCCTCCTCTGAATAATATCTCCAGGTTTATTTCAGGCAGAAATATCTTTAAGGAACTTCAATACGGCCTCCCGGTAAGCCGGGAAGTTTTCACGGCGGATGTTATGACCGGCGCCCGTGATTTGCACCCACCTGAAAGGCTTTTTCGACTTCCAGATTCGGGCGGCTTCCTCGGCGGTGGCTCTTGAGACCAGGCCGCTTTCCGCGATGATGAGGAGGGCGGGGCATCTTATTTTCGGCACCTGTTCTTTATAAGAACCCGGGTTGATGACCATGAAATCGAATAATCCGGGGTCGAACTGCAGCTTTGATTCCGCCCAGGGCCTGATTTCCGCATCCGCCCATCCGGGATTTGCGGCGCGGCATTCCGCCATGAGCTCTTCCAGTGTTTTTTTGCTTAGCGAGGTCAAATATTCCCGGGGGTCAACCGGTGGTTTTACGGGGCCGCCCGAATCCTGTATCAGCCAGGCAGGGTCTTCCAGGATAATCGCCCCGGGAAGGTCGGGACAGCTGACAGCCACGTTCACCGCTGTACCGGCGCCCATGGAATGCCCCATGATTATGGGTTTCTTAAGTCCCAGTTGCTTTGCCAGTCCGGCAACCTGGTCGGCATGGTTTTGAAAACTGAAGTCTTTATCCAGCCGGTCTGATAGGTCGTGTCCCTGCGCATCCGGCATGACGACGTCGTACTTTTCAGCGAGCATTTCGGCAGTTGTCCTCCAGCAGAGTCCGTTATCCGTGGCTCCGTGGAGGAGGATAACGGGCGGTTTAGCGCCGCCGGTGCGGTAGTAGTGAATCTTAACTCCGTCGATTATAACGTCGGCTTCAGTATATTTAAGCATGGTTACCCCTCTCTACCGTGAAATACCCTATTTTAGCCAATTAGGCGCCCGCATTTCAAAATCGCCTGCGGTCCCCGGCTACTGAATATGAAGATACGCGGTCAAAGTTGTATAATATCAAAAGCATTCCCAGCAGGAGCGTAAACGAAGATGGCCGACGTAAAATTCGAGAAGCTGCTCGTTCCGGGGTATATCGGCAGGGTCAAGACGCGCAACCGGATGGTAAAAACGGGGGCGGGGACGTTCATGTTCCACGAGGACGAGACGCGCATGAACAAGTCCGTCCTGGCTTATTACGAGAGCCTGGCGCGCGGCGGGATTGGCCTCTTGATTGTGGAAAGCCCGACCATCGACTATCCGGCGGGGGCAAGGTGGCGCCCGCGCTACCGTATCGATAAAGATAAGTACATCAAGGGCTTGAGCGAGCTCACGGCTATTATCCACAAATACGGCTGCCCCACCTTCATGCAGATGAACCACGACGGCCCGTGGCAGTCGAACCCGGTCAACGACCCCGACCCGCCTTTCAAGGGCCCGCCGATAGCCGCCTCCAATGTCGTATTAAAATCGCCCAATGACTTTCACAACGAAACGCCCCACGAGCTGACAATACCGGAAATCGAGGCCATCATCGACAAGTTTGCCAGCGCCGCGGTGCGGGCGCAGAAGGCGGGATTCGATGGGGTGGACATCAACGCCGCCAGCAGCCACCTGCTGCACAACTTCCTCTCGCCGTTCTGGAACCGGCGCAAAGATAAATATGGGGGAAACATCGAAAACCGGGCCCGTTTCCTGACGAACATCATCAAGGAAATCAAGCGGCGTCTGGGGCAGGACTTCCCGGTGTCCGTCTGCATCAACAGCATCGAAATCGGGCGCATCGTGGACATCGCCGACGGCAGATGCATTACCGTTGACGACGCGCGGCGGACGGCGCGGCTGTTGCAGGAGTCCGGCGCCGACGCCCTGCACATACGCAGTCACTGGCTGGGCTATCACGTCGGCGCCTATCTGCCCGACCTGCTTTTTTATCCGGAGCCCATCGTCCCTCTAAAAGATTTCCCCGGGGAATACAACGCCGGCCGGCGGGGTGTGGGCGCCAACATCAACCTGGCAGCGGGGATTAAAGAGGTGGTAGGCATCCCGGTCATGGTGGTGGGCAAGCTCGACCCGGAGCTGGGAGAAAAGGTGCTGCGGGAAGGCAAGGCCGACTTCATCGCCATGACGCGGCGGCTCCAGGCCGACCCCGAACTGCCTAATAAAGTGATAGCTGGCAGGCTTGAGGACATCGCGCCGTGCACCGCCTGCGAGAACTGCCTGGGGAGCCGGCGGTGCCGCATCAACGCTTTCATGGGCAAGGAATACAACACCGTTGAGAAAGCGGAGAAAAAGAAAAGGGTGGTTGTAGTGGGCGGCGGCCCGGCGGGCATGGAAGCCGCCCGGGTGGCGGCGCTGCGGGGACACGACGTGACGCTCTACGATGAGGGCAAAAGGCTGGGGGGCCTGATGCCGGTGGCGGCGGTGGTCAAGGGGACGGAGCAGGAGGACCTGCCGTCGATGATTACATATTTCCAGCGCCAGCTGGCAAAGCTGGGCGTTGCTATAAAACTGGAGGCAAGGGTGGACGCGGCGGCGATAGAAGCAGTCAAGCCGGACGCCGTGATTATCGCCACCGGGGGCGTGCCGACGGTGCCGGATATAAAGGGCATCGACGGCCCGAACGTGGTCGGCGGCGCTAAACTTCATAAGACCCTCAAGAAATACTTGAGGTTCATCCCGCCGGAACTTTTAAGGCGGCTGACCAGGTTCTACCTGCCCGTCGGCAGGCGGGTGCTGATTATCGGGGGGAGCCTGCACGGCTGCGAGCTCGGCGAGTTTCTGGCCAAACGGGGCCGGCAGGTGACCATCGTGGAAAAGTCGGACACGCCGGGCGAGGGCATGGTCGACGTCATCCAGGCCTACCTGTTCATGTGGTTCCGTAAAAAGCGCGTCGAAATCATCAGCGGAGTGAAGGAGTACCTGGAAATCACCGCAAGGGGCCTGACGATAATCAATAAACATAACGAGAAAGAGACGCTGGAGGCCGACACGATAGTCCCCGCCCTGCCTTTGACCCCCGACCTGGAGCTTTACGAAAGCCTGAAGGGGAAGGTGCCGGAGCTCTACGCCATCGGGGACTGCAAAGAGCCGTTGCTAATCGTCGATGCTATCAGCAAGGGCATGGAAACCGCCCGTTTGATTTAACAAGGAGGAAAAATATATGGCTAAATTCGACGCTAAAAAGCATTTCGTAAAAAAGCCCGCCTATGAGGTTATCCCGACAACGGAGGTGAAGGGGCGGCAAACGGCGATGACGCTGATGAGCAACAACCTGGTGCCGGGCAGTAACTTCTACATCGAGACCGGCTGGGTGTTCGGCATGCCCGACCCCGCCACCCACATCCACGAGCACGTGCACGACTACGACGAAATCGTCATCCATCTGGGGACGGACCCGAAGAACCAGGAGGAGCTGGGCGGGGAAATCGAGTTTATCGTGGACGGCCAGCCGCTGACCATCAATAAGACGTCGGCGGTGTACGTTCCCAAGGGCGTCAGGCACGGGCCGCTGACCTGGAAGAAGTTCAGCAAGCCGCACCTTGAGCTGACGATTATGATAGGCGCCGGTTCTCTTGCCGAGGCCGACCCCGGCGGGCATCAAAAAAGAAAGGGGGAAAAATAATGGCTAAGTGGGATAAAAAATACTTCGTGACGGAGCTAAGGGACGTCGTGGAGGGCGCGCCGTGGTCGCCGGTATATACGGACGACGAGGCGAGACGGGTGCTCTCGCTGGACGGGGATATCATCAAGGGGGCTTTCTACATGGAAACGGCGTGGTTCCTCCCCGGCGACTGGCCCCGGAAAACGGGGTCGCGTAAGGACCGCACTATAGGGGCGCATACGCACAGCTACGACGAGGTTATCGCCTGGGTGGGCACCGACCCCGACGACCGGTATAACCTCAACGGGGAAATAGAGTTCTGGATAGACGGCAAGCAGAACATTATAAATAAGTCTTTCCTGGCGTTCATACCGGCAGGGGTAGAGCACGGCCCCATAAACATGAGGAGAATTGACAAGCCGATGTTCCACTTCACGGCGGGCATGGGGAAGAAGTACCGGGAGTAAAAAAGGGAATCCTACGTTTTTTAAGTACGTGGGATTATTTTACTTTTCACAACACGAGCTAAACTTCTATTTTTACCAGTTCTTCTTCGCTCTGCGGTTCAATGGGGGTATTGAGCATATCTTCAGCGCCGATTTTCAATGATTCAATCAGCTTTTTACGGCTTTTTTCCTGCGCGTTGACACCAGGCAGGTCAACCAGCCAGCCTATCCACCAGTTTCCACTCCTTTTAATTACTGCCCTATATTCCATTGATTCAGTCCTTATTTAAGAAAAGGGTGTTCAAGGTCACGGCAAATTTTCCTGGCTAATTCATCGACTATCTCTTTATGTCTCGGTACTTCCGTCCTCAATCTTCCCCTTGCATAAATACTGTGCCTGCTGCCCTCTCTAATTAAATATGCTCCATTATCTTTGAGATATTTTAGTAACTCATTTTTTTTCACTTGTTATTTAGGCTGCCCGCCATAAACTTCCCTTAATTATGATTATAACATATCAAGAAAATAGAAATCTCAATACTTTCTTATCACGCTCGTACCAGTAAACCGTCCACCTTACGCCGCGCCTGTCCCTGCCCCGGTCTTATTTGAACTGCGCCCGTTTTTTCACCTCTATAGCGACAAAATCCCCTTTACAAATTAGAACACCCGTACTAATATTTATATGTGCTATCGTCTTCCCTCTACCTGCCAGCGGGGAGAGGGTTCTAATGGGGGGCGAGGTCGGTTAAAATGAAACTAAAACGCAAAAGAGGCGGTCAACCGGGCAATCAAAACGCCCGCAAACACGGCTTCTATTCCCCGTATATGACCCGCCCGGAAATCCGCCGGTTTCAGAAAATTCTCAACAAGAATGGCGCCAGCCCCAGAGCTATCGCTATCGGCATCAAGCTGTCTTCCGCTCTTCGCTATGACCCCGCTAACCGCCGCGTCCTTAGAGAAGCCTCGAGTTTACTGTATAATTATGTTTATGCAAATTGCCCGCTGGATAGGAAAGACCGCGTTGAATTAAGAAGGTATATTCGTTGCGTCATTAAAGCCATCCGTGATAAATTTGCCGGAACCATTGAGGCTGATTCACCGGAAAACCGGTTAAAATTGACGGAACGAACCGAGGCTGCATCATCAAAGAGCATTAAAAAGTGACGTAGCGAATCAAGCTGTATGAGTAAAAAACATTTAAAAATGCCGGGACCAATCAAAGCTAAAAATCCAGAAAAATTCCGGTTTCAGCTTTAAAAAGAAAGAATTTTTTTAAAGGCGCTTTTTTACAAAACCAATCCCCCGCCCCCTCCGGCCCGCTCGCTGCATTTTTTGCCTAATAGCGTACATATTTCGGCACTATGTTCTTATACTTCTTCACCAGCCTGTCCCAGTTGGACGGCAGTTCTATTTTCCCGATTTCCGCCTTGCCGGGGGTAGGCCCGCCGCCCATGGCGTGAGCGATGAACGCGCCCGGTCCGCCGGCCACCAGGATGCGCAGCGCACGCGGGTCGCGGATTATCGGGACGGTGCTGTCACCAGACTTTTGAACCTCCTGCCCTATTGCGGCGCGCTGCCGGCCGGCGTCCATACGGGCGTTTTTACAGATATAGTCCCTGATTTTCTGTTTGTCCCACCCCAAAGCGGCGAGTGTACTGGCAAGGACAGGCGGGAACACCACCGTATAGGTCATGCCCGGCGCGATGTTGTTAACCACGGATTGCATGATGCCCTCCCCGTCGCTGGCGGGCGGGTAGTGCTGGATGTAGGACTGCGGATAGGATATCATCACGGTGCTGTCATCTTTCTTGAACCCGTATTCCGTGTGCAGCGGCTCCCAGGGGCTGGCTTCCTCGTTCTCCGGCATGACCATGGTGTATTTCATCGGGTTGCCCATCACGCCCATGTCCTCGATGCCCTTGCGGATGCCCCCGATGTTCTTGATGATAAGCCCCATCGCCCGGCCGATAGCGGCATTGGCGATATTGCCCGGACTTAAGACCCCCGACCCGCTGTTGAGGTTGATATCGTTGCGGATGGGCCCGTTGACGACCCAGAACGGCGACCACGAGCCGGTGCTGACCCCGAAGGTGCAGAATCCCTGGAACCCCGTTTCTGATTCCAGCAGCAGCTTCGTGGCGGCAATCAGCACGGGCAGATAGGTCGGCAGGGCGCCGGCCATCACCGC